>NZ_VMLJ01000041.1:0-15488 GCF_013276615.1 Streptococcus sp. 1621 | reverse complement strand
TCTTTGATTTTCATTGAGTGTACATAAAAAAACAGAACTAGCATGAACTAGTCCTGTCTACTTTTACCCAATCACACTTCCGTTTGGTACAGCTGGATCAACTGTGAGAAGGGTTAATTTTCCATCATATTCAGCTGAGAGGATCATCCCTTGACTGACATATTTCTTCATCATTTTACGAGGTTTGAGGTTAGCAACGATTTGAACTTTCTTACCAACCAATTCTTGTTCATTTGGATAGTATTTTGCAATTCCTGAGAGGATTTGACGATCTTCTCCATCACCAGCATCCAAGCGGAATTGAAGCAACTTATCTGAACCTTCTACTTTAGACACTTCTTTGACTTCTGCGACACGGATTTCAACCTTGTCAAAGTCTTCAAAATTGATTTCTTCCTTGTTTAGTTTGAGTTCAACTTCGTCTGGATTCCATTCTTTCTCGACTGCTGGTTTGTTACCTTCCATTTGTTCCTTGATATAGGCGATTTCTTCTTCCATATCCAGACGTGGGAAGATTGGTGTTCCCTTAGCAACTACAGTCACACCCGCAGGGAAGTCAGCCAAGCTCAAGTTCTCAAGGCTCGCTACTTCATCCAAACCAAGTTGAGTCAAGACTGCACGACTGGCTTCCATCATAAATGGCTCAATCAAGTGAGCAACGACACGAAGGCTGGCTGCCAAGTGACTCATGACACTTGCCAATTGATCGCGGAGTGCTTCATCCTTTGCCAGTACCCATGGAGCTGTCTCGTCGATGTATTTGTTAGTACGAGAGATCAGGGTCCAGACTGCTTCAAGTGCACGTGGGTAGTCAACTGCTTCCATGTGTGTATGGTAGTCAGCAATTGATTGTTCTGCAACCTCAGCAAGAGCATTATCAAACTCTGTTACACCCTCTACATAGGCAGGAATTTGTCCATCAAAGTACTTGTTAATCATAGAAACCGTACGATTGAGGAGGTTGCCAAGGTCATTGGCCAATTCGTAGTTGATACGGCCTACATAGTCTTCCGGAGTGAAGGTTCCGTCTGAACCAACTGGAAGACTGCGCATGAGGTAGTAACGAAGTGGATCTAGTCCATAACGCTCTACCAACATTTCAGGGTAAACGACATTCCCTTTAGATTTAGACATTTTACCATCTTTCATGACAAACCAACCATGGGCAATCAAACGATCAGGTAATTTAACATCCAACATCATAAGAAGGATTGGCCAGTAGATGGAGTGGAAACGAAGGATGTCTTTTCCTACCATGTGGAAGACTGTTCCATTCCAGAACTTGTCAAAGTTACTATGTTCGTCTTGACCGTAGCCAAGAGCTGTCGCATAGTTAAGAAGGGCATCAATCCAAACATAGACAACGTGCTTAGGATTTGATGGGACTGGCACACCCCATGTAAAGGTTGTACGAGAAACTGCCAAATCCTCTAAACCTGGCTCGATGAAGTTGCGAAGCATTTCATTCAGACGACCATCTGGAGTGATAAATTCAGGATGGGACTTGAAAAATTCGACCAAACGATCTTGGTATTTGCTGAGGCGAAGGAAGTATGATTCTTCAGATACCCATTCAACCTCGTGACCTGATGGAGCAATACCACCAGTTACATTTCCAGCTTCATCACGGAATACTTCCGCAAGCTGGCTTTCTGTAAAGAATTCTTCATCTGATACTGAATACCAGCCAGAGTATTCACCCAAATAGATGTCATCTTGAGCAAGCAAGCGCTCAAAGACCTGTGCGACAACTTTTTCATGGTAGTCATCCGTTGTACGGATAAATTTATCGTATGAGATATCTAGTAATTGCCAGAGTTCTTTAACTCCAACTGCCATTCCATCAACATAGGCTTGTGGTGTAATGCCAGCTTCTTCTGCTTTTTGTTGAATCTTTTGACCATGTTCATCAAGACCTGTCAAATAAAAGACATCGTAGCCCATCAGGCGTTTATAACGTGCTAGGACATCACAAGCAATGGTTGTGTAGGCAGAACCGATATGAAGCTTACCAGATGGATAGTAAATCGGCGTTGTAATATAAAAATTCTTTTCAGACATAATTTTTCCTTTCCAGGCAAATGAAACCTGTTTTTCTAACACTTCATTATATCACATTTTTAAGGATTTTCGATAGGGAAATCTATACAAAAACAAGATAGACGAGTGTCCATCTTGTTTATTTTATTCATAACGAAGGGCTTCGATTGGGTCAAGTTTCGATGCCTTGTTGGCTGGCAAGACCCCAAAAACTATACCCACGCTAGCCGAAACTGCAAGACTAAATAGGGCAACTGGGATCGATACTCCCACTTCTATACCCGCAATCAAACCTTGCAGTAACAAACCTGCTAAGGCAGTTAAACCACTTGCAATTGTCAAGCCAATTAATCCACCTAACAAGGTCAAAATCATGGATTCAATCAAAAACTGGATTAAAATATTAGCACGAGTTGCACCCAAAGCCTTACGGAGACCAATTTCACGGGTACGCTCTGTCACCGAAACCAGCATGATATTCATAACACCAGTTCCTCCAACAAAGAGAGAAATACCTGCAATGGCACTAATAATCGTCGTCATAAAACTAAACGTTTGTTGAACTTCTGCAAATGCAGCTGACTCATCTGATACTTGATATTCTCCCTGTTGCAAGCCAGCAAGCTCTGTCATTTTTCGTGCCAGTTCTGGACCCAGAGTTTGAGTCAAGCTTGTGTCATTCACTCGAAAGACAATATTAGCTATTTCATCTACATTAAAATTCGCAGCAAGGGAGATATTTGTGGTAATAGGTAAGCCACCAAAACCATATATTTTTGAATTTTTAGATTCTGGGCTAGTATAAACACCAATGACTCGATAACTAAAATCATTAACTTCTACAACCTTGTTAATAGCCTCTTGAGGAGATCCAAATAGACTAATGGATAATTCTTCATCAAGCAAAATGACACTTGCAAATTCTTTGAAATCTTGTTCTCTCAAACTACGTCCTGCAATAATTTCATTCTTAACAGCCTCCATATAAGTTCTGTTTCCACCTGTCAAATTGGCATTTTCAACCTTTTTATCTTTATAAGTCAAAATGGCGTTCGTTGAGTTGGTTACATAGTAATTATCCACTCCCTTCAGTTTGGCTGCCTCCTTGACCCAAGATTCTTGCGGTTTTGGTGGTTCAACATGAACTTCCTCTTCTTTTCCAGAAACCGTAAAAGCTGATTGTTTCTGAGTAAAAGACCCATCTTTACTTTTTTTAGAAGAGAAAAAGACACTAATATTCTTCTGAGATTTGGTCATATCTTTGTTGAGTTGACGAGATAGGGAGTCACCTAGAGCCATAATCACAACAACTGATGAAACACCGATAATAATCCCAATCATGGTAAGCAAAGAACGCATCTTGTGAGCCATAATAGATGAAAAGGCAAATTTCAGATTCTGCATCTTAGTTTTCCTCCTTTTCTAACTGAGCACTATCAGACGAAATGACTCCATCTCGAATGACAATCTGGCGTTTAGCATAAGCAGCTATTTCAGGTTCATGCGTTACCATGATAATGGTTTTTCCTTCTTTGTTCAAGTCAACCAATAGTTGCATAATTTGATTCCCTGTTTTAGTATCCAAGGCTCCTGTCGGTTCATCCGCTAGGATGATAGAAGGATTGTTTACCAAGGCACGCGCGATAGCCACACGTTGCTTTTGACCACCAGATAATTCAGAGGGCAAATGGTGACTACGTTCTGTCAATTCAACCTTATCTAGATATTCCTCAGCTAACTTGCGCCGTTTTGAAGCCGAAACTCCCGCGTAAATCAAGGGTAATTCTACATTTTGCAGAGCATTGAGTTTAGACAGAAGAAAGAACTGCTGAAAGACAAAACCGATTTGTTGGTTGCGAACCTTAGCTAGTTGTTTTTCACCCAATCCAGCCACTTCTTGACCTTCAAGATAATACTCTCCACTACTTGGTGTATCCAACATGCCAATCGTATTCATGAGAGTAGACTTACCAGAACCAGATGGTCCCATAATGGCAACAAACTCACCCTCATTCACTTCTAGGTTGATATTTTTGAGAACCTGCAGTTCTTGGTCACCGTTACGGTAGCTTCTGCAGATATTTTTTAGACTAATTAGTTGCTTCATCAGCCTTCACCTCTTTTCCTTCCTCTAGAGAAGACGTTGGGTTACTGATGACCTTGACTCCATTTGTCAGACCTGAAGTGATTTCTTGGTTGTCTGCATCAGCATTGCCCAAACCAACTTCCACTTTCTTGGCCTTTTTCTGCTCGTCAAGCACCCAGACATAGTTCTTATCATTTTCAGTCACAACACTTGTTAGAGGAACCAGAATAGCTTTACTCTTATTCTTGACCTCAACACTTACTGAGAATCCTTGTTTCAAATCACCGATTTCACTTGTAACATCGATGGTATATGGATATTTAGAGCCAGAATTACCGCCTGCTGCGGCAGCTGGACTAGCTGCTTCACCATTGTTTTTAGGATAGTCAGAAATATAGCTTAATTTCCCAGTCCATTTTTTATCAGGATACACTTTAGAAGTAAAGCTTACTTCTTGACCTACAGATAGGTTGGCGAGGTTATATTCAGACAATTCTCCCTTAACTTGCAAGTTTTCATTACTTACGACATGAACGACTACTTGGCTAGCTCCTGTTGGAGATTTAGAAACATTGTGGTTGACTTCGACCACAGTTCCCTCTAGGGTACTGAGAACCGTCATTGCATCTAACTGACTTTGAGCCTTACTTAATTGCGCCGCAGCGTCTGCACGCGCATCACGGGCATCACCCAACTGAGCGTCAATAGAAGCAACAGAATTTCCAGCCACTGGAGTTGGACTTTGCACCGTTGCATCTTCTCCTTCTGCTGGCGCAGAGGCTTGAGGAGCTGGAGCTGAAATGGCTTCATTTCGTGCTTGATTGAGTTCATTGATATGACGATCTGCCTTCGCAACTGCTCGACTCGCTGAATCATAGGCCGCCTGGGCTTCTGAACTACTGTACTTGACTAAAGCCTGCCCTTCACTGACTTTATCACCCACAGAAACAAGGATTTCATCTAAATCACCCTTACTAGCATCAAAATAAACATATTGTTCATTTTTTGCTGTTACTGTCCCTGATAATAAAACAGAGGATGCCACGCTTCCTTCCTTGGCAACAACAAGATGAGTAGCCTCATCTTTTACAGCAGTCTGAGAAGGTTGTCTAAAGAGCAAAATGCCCCCAGCACCCAATACAACCACACTTGCAGCACCGATTGCTGCATACAATTGCCACTTTTTAGCTTTACCATTCTTTTTCATAATGAAACTCCTTTTTGATTTAAAGTTCTTAACAATATTATACAAAAATTATCAATTTGAAACAATAACATTTCAGAACGAAATAATGACATTTCAGGATTTAATTATTGTTCGGAATTTATTTTACAATCGTTGTACTAGTTATATAATACACTTTATTTTTCTTTTTTGCAAGCCTTTTCTTTAATTTTTTTGAACGTAGCAGATTTTTGCAATCACATCAAAAAAAAGATAGAATATGACTATCAAAAAATGACACTCTACTATTTAAAAGAGTACAAAGGAGTTTTCAATGAGAGAATACGATATCATTGCTATCGGTGGAGGTAGCGGAGGAATTGCTACCATGAACCGTGCTGGTGAACACGGAGCCAAAGCGGCCGTTATTGAGGAAAAGAAACTAGGCGGAACATGTGTCAATGTCGGTTGTGTTCCTAAAAAAATCATGTGGTACGGGGCGCAAATCGCTGAGACTTTCCATCAATTTGGAGAAGACTACGGTTTTAAGACTACTGATCTTAACTTTGACTTTGCTACCCTACGTCGTAATCGTGAAGCCTACATCGATCGCGCTCGTTCTTCTTATGATGGCAGTTTTAAACGCAACGGTGTAGACTTGATTGAAGGTCATGCTGAATTTGTAGATTCTCATACTGTTAGCGTAAATGGTGAACTGATTCGTGCTAAACATATTGTGATTGCTACTGGTGCCCATCCAAGTATTCCTAATATTCCTGGTGCTGAGCTAGGTGGCTCTTCTGATGATGTATTTGCTTGGGAAGAATTGCCAGAGTCAGTTGCTATTCTAGGCGCGGGTTATATTGCCGTTGAATTGGCTGGCGTACTCCACACCTTTGGTGTCAAGACAGATCTCTTTGTTCGCCGCGATCGTCCTTTACGTAGTTTTGATTCTTACATCGTTGAAGGTCTGGTCAAGGAAATGGAAAGAACAAACTTGCCACTTCATACTCACAAAGTCCCTGTCAAGTTAGAAAAAACTACTGATGGCATTACCATTCATTTCGAGGATGGTACTAGTCACACAGCTAGCCAAGTTATCTGGGCTACTGGTCGCCGTCCAAATGTTAAGAGCTTGCAACTTGAAAAAGCTGGAGTAACTCTGAACGAACGTGGCTTTATCCAAGTGGATGAATACCAAAATACTGTTGTTGAGGGAATCTACGCTCTAGGTGATGTAACGGGCGAGAAAGAACTGACCCCAGTTGCAATCAAGGCTGGGCGTACCCTATCTGAACGTCTCTTTAACGGAAAAACTACTGCAAAAATGGATTACTCAACTATTCCAACTGTCGTCTTTTCACACCCTGCTATCGGAACGGTTGGTTTGACAGAAGAACAAGCTATTAAAGAATACGGTCAAGACCAAATCAAGGTTTACAAATCAAGCTTTACTTCTATGTACTCTGCTTGCACTTGCAACCGTCAAGAAACTCGTTTCAAATTGATCACAGCTGGTTCAGAAGAAAAAGTTGTCGGACTTCATGGAATTGGCTACGGCGTTGATGAAATGATTCAGGGATTTGCCGTTGCTATCAAAATGGGAGCAACCAAGGCTGACTTTGATGCAACTGTGGCGATTCACCCAACTGCATCCGAAGAATTTGTAACCATGCGTTAATCGAAATAAAAGAAGCAGAGCAAAAAACACTTCTAAATATCAAAAAGCGAGTATTTCCGTAGTTGGAGATACTCGTTTTCTTATGTCTTATTTTATAGTATGTTGAAGTAAGATATGCAAAAATCAATTAACAAACCATAGCAAAATACACGGATTATAATACAATCATTTATTCTTTTCTTTAAAAGATTCATATATTTTTTTATATAACTCTTTTATATCTTTTTTCTGAGAATTCAACTCTTCTTTACCGTAGTCAAAGTTTGCTACCACAAATCCCTCGCCATCATCAGAAAAAGTAAAAAATTCTATTTCAATTAGTTTATTATGCTTAGAGTCCTCTATAGTGTCTCCTAAACCATTATTGAATTTCTTCACTTCTTCTTCACGAACTCCGAACCCCGTAGCAGCTCCATTTGCAATGATGTTTGAAAATACTTCTTCAGAAGACTCTGCTTCTTTCACAGTTATGAAGTATATAGCCTCTTCCGTTTCTACTTGTCTCACTTTATTCCATTTTTCTGTATCACTAGAAGAAAGCGTATAGACTGTTAACTCTACCGTTGGCTTATTGATATTTTCTTTTGTAATCATTTGTTTTCCAAAAAAGAAGAAGGCAAGTAACCCAGCTACAAAGATCAAAGCAATATAAATTATCTTTTTCATACATTATACCCTATATCTTTCATGTCAATTATCACATCAACTTCGTTATAGACAGCTGGATCATGCGTCGCTATTATAACATATTTGTCTTCATCTTTTTCATTTAATAACAAACGAATGATTTCTTTTCCAATCTCACCATCTAAAGCTCCTGTGGGCTCATCTGCTAAAATAATTTTACGTGGTTTCATTAACATTCTGGCAATAGCTACACGTTGAGCCTGCCCACCAGACAATTCGTATATTTTTTGATGTAAATAGTCACTTGACAGTCCTACTTTTTCAAGTACGTCAGTTATTGTTTTTTTGTCTTTAGTGATAAGGCTCAGATTATCATATACTGTTTTGTTATCTATTAAAGAATAATTCTGAAATACATATCCAACAGTATTTTTAAAAAAAGTTCTTTCTTTTATATTCCAAATATCTTGTTTATCAACTAAAACATTCCCACTGTCAATTTTTTCTAATCTTCCTATAATATTAAGAAGGGTACTTTTACCGGAGCCAGAACCTCCAATCAATGCATAGCTTTTTCCAGATTCAAATATTAAATTTAAGTCTGTAAAGATCTTCTTTGAGCCGAAACTCTTTGAAACGTTCAAAAGGTCAATTGTCATGATTCATCTCCTTTTAAAATTTTAGTGTAGCTTTCAGATAATTTCCTAAAACTCATTATGATTGACAACATCAAAACTAGCAGAGAAGCCACTCCAATATATAGCAACTCTATTTGCCCTGTCATAAGAAATGTAAATAGAATAACCATTGTAATAGTCATCATAAAATATTTGAGACTTGAAATTGCTATATATGTTTTTGACAGACCCAAAATGATTTTTTCACATATTCATTCTGTTTTAGAGTAATAAAAAGTTGGACATATTGATAAATGAGTATAAAGACAATACTGTAAATTATCTTCTGCAAGATTTGTGAAAGTAAAATTTGGTGCTCTAAGGATTGAATCTTTAATTTCACAATTTGGTAAACATCTACTGGATTCATTGAGAAATTCAACGGGACAGTCATCTCATTTATTTTTTTTACCGCTTCAGGACTAAAAAGAGATTTATATAGTATGTTACTAGCCAAAGAAAACTTATTATTTTCCATCATTTTGTCCGTATCTAACACAACAACTATATTATCTTTGCTATCTGCTACATTTGCCAGCGGTAAAATATCTTTCATTTTAAGATTATTATCAGCATCTTCATTAAAATAAAAAATTTTTTCCCCATCAGGAATTATTTGTACTGCAAGCTGTTCTTTTGTATAGTTTGTTCCAATAAATTGTTCTGCTACAACTGTATTCTCAATAGATTTCTGGTTTTCTTTCCACTTCTCAGGAATATAGATGGTTGCTATTTTATTATCTAAAAGATGATAGTTTGTTCCATTCACTTTATTTTGTAGGTTAGCACCTGTTTGATTAATATAAATCAACTCTTTATTTATTTCTGAATTCGTTATCCCGTCATTTTCTAATTGTTTAGAAAAATTTTCTATAACATGCGAAGTTTTCATGAAATCTGGAACATATGCCGAAGATCGTTCTATATATAAAAAATCTAAGTTTTTTAAGGCAGCAACTATCTGTAGATACTGACCATCTGAATCACTAACTTCTCCATTTTTAGCAGAGTTACTTTCAATTCCAAGGAACTCAATCCTTCTCCAGTCTTTTACTGTGTCCCATGGTACTAAATTCTGTATTTGTATGTTAATACTAGATTGACTACTCTTTGTTTCTTGTAAAAAAATTCCTGAGACAAGAATGATAATCGAAATGATGACAAGCCATACGACAAAAATAAGTTTATTTTTCGCCTTGTTTTTGATAATTTCAATGGGCTTTTCAATCTGAATCGTCAACCAAAATAAAACAAAAGTAATAAGATCAATGATTTGAAATAGTATAAAATTCGTTAAAAGCAGAGAGAAAAATAACTTAGAACTATAGGTGAAGAAACCATTACCCAAAAAAGAACTGTAAGAAATCATCAATAAAGCCATCATAATCAGTTCAAAAATAAGAGAAATGACATACTCTCTTCTAAGGTCGTATACAGGCAAGCCCAAAGAACGTCGTATCACTCCTTCTTTGATCTGCCTCGTCCTAACAACAAATAAAACAACTAATAAAGTTAAGTAAATTGAACCCATTAACAGTATTCTTAAAGTTCCAGTAAATTGTAATATTCCTCCTATATACCAAGGATAAGCCATATATACTGTTTGTAGTCCAGTCATCGTAAGTGGTTTCAAACTGTCTACATCTATTTTCCCAAGTGTGTAATACATCCCTACTATTGGTGCTGACTTTAATTGTTCATTATTTACATCATCAAAGTTTACATACTTCAACTGACCCGAACTCTGAACGATTGGCTTGTAAATGGTAACCTTTTCCGTTTTTGATAAGTCACGAACCATTTCGTATATTTCGTTATTAGAAAGATTACTTTTTCCTTGGATAGAAAAAGCACCATCAATTGGTAAAGGTATGGGGATTTCGGTATCACTAATAGTGACCAGACCAATTGTAGCAATCAAACAAAAGAAGAATCCAATGATACATAATTTTAATTTCATAAGCAATTACCATATGACAAAAGACTCTATTTTATAATTGGGTCTCTTGTTTTCATAAATTATTTTTTAAAATCTATAATAATCCCAATGTGCATTTAATCGAACATCATTTCAAATTTTTTGCTTGAAAATGTCCATCTATAATCTTTTTTATCGTGAACTTTAACGTTCCCAAAATATTCGTTACTGATGACTCTGAACTAATATTATTTGAAGAACTAACAAAGTAATTCGAATAACCATAGCTATCACTTACACCATACTTCCATAAATCAATAATGGGACTTGGAGCAGGGTGTGCTGTAGTTTCACTACCAACACTAGCTGTAGTAGCAAATCCAAAACTGAAAAAACTTGTAGCCAGCAAAATGAACTTCTTCTTAGTAAATTTTTTGTATTTTACTTCTCCTTGAATTATAATATTTGACAAAAACTCAGTAATAATTCTCTATTTTAAAATTGAACACATTTATTTGTAAGCGTTTATAATATTAATTTAATACTAATATTTTAGTTTGTCAAGTATTTATAGTATATTTTTTATTGATAAAATGAGATTATCTATAAAGGCGATTTACAAATCGATAAAAAACAATTATCCAACTTCTCTTGTGAATCAAATCGGCTGTTACAATTTTTGTTACCTTGTTTTTAAAAATAGGTTGACAATAATTCCTCTACGAGTATAATAGTTACTATATATCAGAAAAGAGGTTAACTATTTTGAAAAAAGCTCACGTTTATGCTATCCCTGCTATTGGGGCTGTTCTCATTGCTGTTTTAGCACAAATCAGTCTTCCAATTGGACCTGTTCCCTTCACTCTGCAAAACTTTGCAATCGGCCTGATTGCTACTGTCTTTAGACCGAGAGAGGCTCTACTTTCTGTTGGACTCTATCTTCTTCTAGGTGCCATCGGTCTTCCTGTTTTTGCAGGAGGTGGAGCTGGTTTTCAGGCCTTAGTTGGCCCTACTGCAGGCTATCTTTGGTTTTATCTTGTATACTCTGGACTTACTTCTTCCCTAACCAACAGCAAGAGTGGGATTGTCAATATTTTTCTTGCAAACCTCTTGGGTGATGCCCTTGTCTTTGTAGGCGGGATTCTCAGCTTACATTTTCTTGCTGGAATGGCATTTGAAAAAGCTCTTGTTGTGGGTGTTTTTCCCTTTATTATTCCAGACCTTGGTAAACTTCTTGCTATTAGTCTTATTAGTCGTCCCCTACTTCAACGCCTTAAAAATCAGGCTTACTTTACTAACTAAAAAAGGATATCGAGTTATCATGACTCAGTATCCTTTTCTTTTATTTTGAAAACTTAGTTGCCTTTAAAGGCATCAACCATCGTTTGAAATTCTTCATTTGAAAGAGTAATCCCTTTGCCCATTTTAGTATGATCTGGACTCCAAGCACGAATATCAAACTTTGCAGGGGCTCCATTAAAGCTCACACGGTTGATTTCCTTGGTCCAACCTTTTTCGTTTTCAGAAAGAGTCAACAAGTGCTCTTCGATTTCAAATGTAAATTCTGCCATTTTCTTCTCCTTTTTTAACTTTCATCTGATTATTCGTAAAATCTTGTAGATTTTAGGAAAATTTTATATAATATTGATATAAAAGAAGGGAGGCCAATATGAGACATAAATTCCAGCAAGTTCTAGGTAAAATACATGACTTTTTAAATGGACATGACCAACCAGACCAGACTGAAAGCAACTCCCTTACAGCCACTATTGAAGAGGCTATCCAGAAACAAACCGCTGTTCACCTTATCTTGTCAGAGACAAGTTTTACAGGTGACATCATCAAATACGATCAGCAAGGACAGCAAATTATTGTGAAAAATTTTGCCAAAAATGTGACCCGTATTATCCGCATAAGCGATATTCAACGCCTGCGATTTGTCCCTTCAACTGTCCAAACAGCCCAAAAAAATAGATTTAAGAAAGAGTGAGATGTAGTTGCTTCATCCCACTCTTTTTTCTTAGCGAACTTGTTCAAAATATAAATGAACTGCGATATGATCTCCATAACCACTTCTTTCCAAATCACGTTGTAGACGATAGGAAATGTAGTGTTCTGCAATGGTAATGTAACCTGCTCCCAGTAAACGATGTTCAACCATAGACTGAATCATGCTAATGGTAGCACGTTCCACCTTGGCCTCTTCCAAATCCAAAACCACTTTCTTAGTGACTTGTGCAAGGTTTTGACGCAAATCATCTGTCAATACATAGACAGTCTGGGCTGCTTTTAAGATAGCTTGGTAAATCTTATCTGGATTAAATTCAGCAATTTCTCCATCACGTTTGATTACTTGCATAGGTTTCTCCTTTATTCTTTGTTTTCTTTGATTTCTGCCAGCATTTTTTCTTCTTCTGCTGTAAGTTGATAATTTTCTAACAAATCTGGTCTGCGCTCGTAGGTTTTCTTCAAACTCTCATACAATCGCCACTGACGAATCTTTTCATGGTGCCCGCTCATCAGTACATCTGGCACGACCATACCTCGATAATCGTAGGGACGTGTGTACTGAGGATATTCGAGAAGGCCTGAAGAAAAACTATCATCTTGGTGGCTAGACTCCTTGCCAATCACTTCTGGAATCAGGCGTACCGTAGCATCAATCATGGTCATAGCCGCCAACTCTCCACCAGTCAAGACATAGTCGCCTAGGGAAATTTCATCGGTTACCAAGGTCTTGATGCGCTCGTCATAACCCTCATAGTGCCCACAGATAAAGATTAGCTCTTCCTCTTGAGCCAAATTCTCAGCATAAGCCTGATCAAACTGCTTTCCAGCAGGATCGAGGAGAATGACGCGCGGATTTTTCTTTTCAATAGCATCAAAGGCATCGAAAATAGGTTGAGCTCGGAGCAGCATCCCCTGGCCACCTCCGTAAGGCTCATCATCGACATGGCGGGCCTTTTCAGCGTTTTCTCGAAAATTATGATACTGGATATCCAAGAGCCCTTTTTCTCGAGCCTTTCCAACGATTGAATGCTCCAGTGGAGAGAACATCTCTGGAAAGAGGGTTAAAATATCAATTTTCATCGTCTAACCCTTCTAAGATTTCCACATCAACTCGTTTATTTGGAATATCAACATTGAGAACCACTGGTGGGATATAAGGTAAAAGCAAATCACGCTTGCCTTTTCGCTTGACCACCCAGACATCATTAGCACCTGGTTGCAGGATTTCCTTGATGGTTCCAATCAAGTTATCTCCCTCATAGACTTCCAAACCAATAATCTCGTGATAGTAGAATTCACCATCGTCTAGGTCATTCAAATCCTCCTCAGCGACCTTGAGACTGTATCCCTTGTACTTTTCGATAGCATTGATATGGTACATATCTTTGAATTTAATAATGTCAAAGTTCTTCTGTTTACGGTGGCTAGCGATGGTCACTGTTTGGACAAACTGATCTTTTTCATCAAACAAGGCCAGCTCAGCACCTTTTTTAAACCGTTCTTCTGCAAAATCCGTCACAGACAAGACTCGCATCTCACCCTGCAACCCCTGCGTATTGACGATTTTCCCAACATTAAAGTAGTTCATCTTGTCTCCTGTATCTATTTCTATCCTTTATTCTATCACGTTCCAAAGATTTTCTCAAGTTGGAGGAAGATACATAGAGGGGTCGCTATAGTCCAAAAAGTGCTAATAGTTTCCTCTTTAATATTAATTTATATTTAAAAGATGAGATATTCACATTCCCATTATACATATTACTATAAAATGTATACTCGCCAATTTCACCCTGACTTGTTTTCCATTTCATTCTTAAACTAGGCATATTCTATGGTAAATTTGTATGAATCAATAAGCATGTATAATTCTTTAAATTTTTAACTGTATGTAGTTTATCATTATCAACTAAACGATTACTTTTTGAATCATAGTTTAAAGAATAAAATTCTACTATTTCAATATCAATTTCTTTGGGATAAAAAATCAAATGGTTATAATGTTTATCATTTTCATCATGTTTAAACTCATATATATGATGAAATCTCGTATGTAAGGAATCAAATTCGATTGGTTTAATTACCTGAATTTCGATATTATTGATATAGGCCTTATTCTGAAAACTAATTTTTAAAATTACACCTATAAAAGTCGAAATCTGTAAAATTCGCAATAACCAATCAATGTACATTTCCCAATCTATGTTTAAAATACAATCAATGTTCATTCTTTTCCAGTCCCCCTTTAAAAAGCCTTCCAAATCACGTTAATGTTGGTACTTAATGGCTGCAATTTTACACTTCTCGCAAAAAAGCGAGACATTCGTCCCGCCCTTCTTATTTTTCGTCAATAACGATTCTTACTTTTTTGTCTTCAGTTGGGACAGAGTAGACAATCGTTCTTATCGCAGAAATAGTGCGACCCTTACGACCGATTACACGACCCACATCACTTTGATCAAGATCCAAATGATATTCCAAAAACTCTGGTGTATCTTCAATCTTGATAGTTAAGGCATCTGGTTGTGAAATCAAGGGTTTCACAATCGCAATAATGAGATTTTCAATCGTATCCATCTGTCAACCTACTTTAAACTTATTTTGAGAATTTAGAATCGTGGAATTTTTTCAATACACCTTCTTTTGAAAGGATGTTGCGAACTGTATCTGAAGGTTGAGCTCCATCAGCCAACCATGCAAGAACGCGGTCTTCTTTCAAAGTTACTTGGTTTTCAGCAACAAGTGGGTTGTAAGTTCCAACTGTTTCGATGAAACGTCCGTCACGTGGTGAACGTGAATCTGCTACGTTGATACGGTAGAAAGGTTTTTTCTTAGAACCCATACGAGTCAAACGGATTTTAACTGCCATTTTTAAAGTCTCTTTTCTTATTTTTTATTTCGGTGAAATAGCTGAGCTATTTAGCACATGTTCTATTATAGCAGATTTCTGGCAGGTGTCAAGAAAAAAACTTGACAGACTATAAAATTCTTAAACCATTTAGAAATTTGTTAGAAGTAGGAAATAAATGTTTGAAAGAAGCTAGCCGTGAATACTATTTTATACTCAATGAAAATCAAAGAGCAAACTAGGAAGCTAGCCGCAGGCTGTACTTAAGTACGGCAAGGCAAAGCTGACGTAGTTTGAAGAGATTTTCGAAGAGTATTAGAAATATTTTATAAAGACCATCAACTCAAACCCTTCATCTCACCTGAACGAGATTTGGATACTTGGCTCCTAAATCCCAATCCCGTTCCCAAAAGAAATATCAAGAATTTTAAGAATGATA
>NZ_VMLJ01000040.1:0-1435 GCF_013276615.1 Streptococcus sp. 1621 | reverse complement strand
AGTTTGGGAATTTACCATTTTTTCTTCCATTTATACAAGAGTTGAAAGCGCTTAGCGCCTGTTTATATTGATGAAACAGGATTCAGTACTTATTTTTATCGAGAATATGGTCACTCATTAAAGGTATAGATCATATGTCTAAAAGAAGATATCAGAGGATTTCTTTGGTTGTAGCGCCTTCCTACTAGGAGAATTCTTATGAGAGGTACTTGTTTAAGCTTTGAAAATCTCTTCAAACCACGTCAGCTTCGCCTTGCCGTAGGTATATGTTACTGACTTCGTCAGTTCTATCTGTAACCTCAAAACAGTGTTTTGAGCAGCCTGTGGCTAGCTTCCTAGCTTGCTATTTGATTTTCATTGAGTATTATCATCTGATGTTTATCAAACAATCTACCAATTAAGCTTCTTCGTCTTCTTTACGACGACGGCCTGCAAGGCCAAGACCAAGTAATGCACTTGCGGCCGCTACTACCATAGATACTACAGAATCTACTGTACCTGTGTTTGGCAATTCTTTAGCTGCTTTACGCGCGTTTGTTGCTGCTTCTTGGCTAGCATTAGCTGCTGCTTGAGTAGTAGCTGGAGCTGATGTTTGAGCAGCTTGGTCCTTAGCTGGAGTTGCATGATCAGTTGCTGGAGCAACTTTCGCCATGAAGTCTTCGATACGTTTAACCATTGCATCCACTTCTGCTTGAGTTGCGTCTGCATGAGCAAATACTTTCTTAGCGTCTGCCAATAAGTCAGTCGCTTCTTTTGCAGTTTCTGCATCAAGCTTAGCTGATTCTTTAATGATCAATTCATCTAATTGATGGATAGCACCTTCTAACTTCGCTTTATCCACTTTTGCGTCAGTGTTAGTTGATCCGTTATTTCTGCCATAATCTGGAAGAGAAGTTTCTGGTTTAGACTCCCCACTTTGTGGAGCAACAACTCTAACCGGTACTTTTACAGTTATTTCTTTTCCATCTGCTAATCTTAAAGTTACTTTAGCAAACTTGTCCCCTAATGTATTTGTATCCGGTAAATCTATGCTAATGACCGTAACATTCTCTGGTAAGTTTAGTTTAGCAATGACATCAGCTTGACGAATTGCTTTTCCACGTTCAACTGTTACTACTCCAGTAATAGATGATTGAATGAATGCTCCAAGGTCAAAAGATGGTCGTTCATAAACTAATGAATCTTGATCCAACTGATATAAGAAGGTACGTAAAGCTTTATCTAGTTCAGCTTCAGTTGTCGCTTTATCAATGGCATCTTTTGCTTCTTTTGCTTCTTTAGCTACTTTGACTTTTTCTTCTGCCTTTTGTTCTGGCGTTAAGCTTGTACTAGCTTCAATAGCAACCGTCGCTGTTTTAGCGGCATCAGCAATTTCTTTTTTAGCAGCTTCTCTGTCAAGATCCTTCAACAATTCTGCAGCTTTATCTAATTCTGC
>NZ_VMLJ01000004.1:2023-47085 GCF_013276615.1 Streptococcus sp. 1621 | reverse complement strand
AAAAACGCATAATAGCAGGTGTCAAAACACTCAATATTATGCGTTTTCTAATGAAAAAATTCTCTTTTCATACTCATTTAATACTCTTCAAAAATCAAATTCAAACCATATCAGCGTCGGCTTGTCGTAGGTATGGTTCCTGACTTCGTCAGTCTTATCTGCAACCTCAAAGCAGTGCTTTGAGCAACCTGCGGCTAGTTTCCTAGTTTGCTCTTTGATTTTCATTGAGTATAAAAAGCCTCTTCCCAAGGGAAAGAGGACTAAATCTTATTGATGAACAGCTTGAGCTGCTGTGATGAGAGTCAAATTGTAAACATCTTCTGCACTACATCCACGTGAAAGGTCATTAACTGGCTTATTCAAACCTTGTAAAACAGGTCCCACAGCTGAGAAACCACCGAGACGTTCTGCAATCTTGTAACCGATATTTCCAGCTTCGATACTTGGGAAAATAAATACAGTTGCTTGTCCAGCAACTTTACTTCCTGGAGCTTTTAAAGCTGCTGTTTCAGGGTGGAAGGCAGCGTCAAATTGCAATTCCCCATCTATTTCAAGGTCTGGGCGTAGTTCGTGCGCACGTTGTGTAGCTGCTACTACCTTATCAACGTTCTCACCAAAACCAGAACCTTTACTTGAATAGCTCAACATAGCAATTTTTGGTTCTATACCAAACATTTTCGCAGTGATTGCTGAGTTAATTGCAATTTCAGCCAAGGCATCTGCATCAGGATTGATATTGATAGCACAGTCACCAAATAGGTAACGTTCTGAACCACGAGTCATTAGGAAGGCACCTGAAGTACGAGTAACATTAGGACGAGTTTTAATGATTTGAAGGGCTGGACGAACTGTTGCAGCAGTTGAGTGAAGTGCACCTGAAACCATACCGTCAACCAAGCCCATATATACTAGCATTACACCAAAGTAGTTAACGTCTTCACGTAAGAGTCTAGTAGCTTCTTCTTCTGATATCTTACCGTTTCGACGTTCAACGAGCGCAGCAACCATTTCGTCAAACTTAGCGTAGTGGTCAGGATCGATGACTTCATAACCCTCGTGAATCCCTTCAATTTCAAGGTAAATTTTAATTTTTTCTGGTTTACCAAGCAAGACTGGAATAACATCTGTTTCTTTTACCAAGCGTTTCGTAGCTTGAAGAATACGAGGTTCTTTTCCTTCAGGTAGAACGATGCGGACATTTTTACCAACTAGGTTGGCTCTTAGACTTTCAAAAACTTCCATGAGTTTTCTCCTTTAAAATAATAAATTATACTCTAATATATTTTATTGAGTATTAGTTGATAACTGTTTAATAAGGTTACTGAAATCATCCGGCAAGAGACTTGATACCTGCAAGTCTTGCTCTAAAAATGGATGATAAAAGGATAGGTAATGGCAATGCAGGGCCTGACGTTGAATGCCGTCGTCCAGACTACCTCCGTACAAATCATCGCCCAACAAAGGGAAACCAATATGAGAAAAATGGACTCGGATTTGGTGGGTACGTCCAGTATGCAGGCGAATGTCGACCAAGTGGATATTTCCATAAGAAGCGACAATCTTGTAGGAAGTATGGGCGTACTTCCCACCTTTAGCTACTCTTCTAGTGATAATAGAGTCTTCATCACGCGCAATCGGAGCAATAATTTCTCCTTCAGGCTCTAAATATCCATCTCCTTTAACCAGAGCAAAGTAGCGTTTTTCAATGGACTTCTTCTGCAACTGCTTGTCTAATCGTGCATGGGCATAGCCGTGCTTGGCAAAGAGCATCAAGCCAGAAGTATCTCTATCAAGCCTGGTTACAATGTGAACCTGCTGATTTTCATAATTTTGCTTGACGTAGTAACCCTTGATAAAATTGGCAATGGTATTGGAGTGGTTAACACTAGGAATAGAAGCAACTCCATAGGATTTATTCAAGACTAGAAAATGGTCATCCTCATAGAGAATATCCAGTGGGCGCTCGATAGCTTCTAGAGTTTCAAAACCTTCCTCAGCAGGAATATCAATGGTAACGCGGTCTCCAATGTCCAATAGATAAGTTGCATTTTGCGGTTGGTCATTGACTAGAATAGCTCCACCTCGAAACTTAATCTTGGCCAAAAGTCCCTTAGAAACCTCGTGCTTTTTTAAGAAGGTCTTAACCTTGACATGCTCATCTGCGATAAATTCAAACCTCATTCGTCCACCTCGCCGATAAAGGCATCTTTAACGCGGTTCCAGAAGCTGGTATGGCTAGGAGTCGCGACAAAGTGAATCTTATGATGATCAATTTGATACTCGATTCGCTCGATACTACGAAAAGAATAGACACTATTGTCAACCGAAATGGTGTGGTAATCATTTCTTGTTGGAATGAGTTCAATCTTATCCTTCTTAGGCACAATAATGGAAGAGCCCAGAGTTCGATAGACACGATTATTAAGGCTGGCAATTTCCGTTAATTGCAAAGCTTCAATGGTAGGGTGTAAAACAGCACCACCAAGAGACTTGTTATAGGCAGTGCTACCAGTCGGTGTCGAAACTGTTAAGCCATCTCCGCGAAAACGTTCAAAGGGAACACCATTGATGACAATATCTGCCACCATGGTTCGATCAGACCTGCGGATGCTGGCTTCGTTGAGGGCACGAAAAATCTTGACCTCTCCATTTCCAAGAAAAACCTTCACATTTAGAACAGGGTAAGAAACCCTTGCTCCGGTATCTAGCTGCAAATTGGTCATTAACTTATCCAACTCAAAATCACGATAATCGGTATAAAAGCCCAGATGTCCTGTATGAAGACCGATGAAGCGTACCTTATCAAGTTGGTCTTCATACTTATGAAAGGCCGACAAGAGCATGCCATCTCCACCAATGGAAATGACAATGTCCGGACTGCTATCATTGAGTATAAACTGATTTCTCTTCAAACGATCTCGCAATTCATACAAAACCCTTTGACTCTGCGGTTTTCTATTGGCTATCAAGTCAATTCGTTTACCTGTATTCTTCATCTGTATCGTCACTATTTCCTACACCGTCATTTAATTTTCTACTCAAGGGATCAAAAAGAGCCTGGGCTTCCTGGATGTCATCACGAATTTCACCCATTTCTTCATCCAACTGATGGGCGATTCTAGCTGTAATTTCCAGTCGCTTCTTAATCTCATCTGGGAAATCCCCTTGGTACTTGTAGTTGAGAGAATGTTCTATCGTTGCCCAAAAATTCATGGCCAAGGTACGAATTTGAATTTCCGCCAAAATGGTCTTGGCTCCATTGATGGTATCAACCGTATATTCTACTACCACGTGATAGGAACGGTAGCCTGATGCTTTTCGATGAGTAATGTAATCTCGCTCCTGTATGATCTGCATATCCTGACGTTTGCGCAAAATCTCCACTACTTCCTTAACGTCATCTACAAACTGAACCATCACACGCAAACCAGCAATATCCTGCAAATCGTGTTCCAAGGTCGCATAAGTAATGCCACGACGAGCCATTTTTTCTTTGATACTCTCAATTGGCTTAACTCGACCAGTCACAAACTCAATCGGAGAATGCTTATTTTGCTTACGATATTGCTTACGAATACCACGAAGTTTAATCTTTAACTCACCAACAGCTTGAATGTAAGGATCTAGAAATTCTTCCCATTCTAAGGTCATATATTCTCCCTTGTTCTCATATTATCCTTCAAAAATATCTTTGATTTTTTCTCCAGATTCATATACAATAAATACAATGCTTATTATACCATAAAATAAAACAATCTCCGATTTCAAAATTGAAGGTGGAGATTGTTCAAAATATAGGTCGAAAAGAATAATAAGAAATTTAGAGATATTCAGTTGACTTACACCACCATACTTAGCCTATATTTCAGTACCTTACTTTAAAAGATAACACCTATAGACTAATCATAGAACTAAAAAGTTTCTTTCTCCCAGCCATCTTCTGTACGATGACGGTAGAAAAACTCTGACTTGTTCGGAGCTTCCATCATCTCCATCAAGGGTAACATATCATAGGCCAGATCCAAGTTTGTAATCTGGTCTTTTTGCACCCAAGAAACTTCTCCCTCTTCTGAGGATTGAAGGGTACCAGAGAACTCAGTCGCCTTATAACAAATGACAATGTAGCGCCCACCTGTATCCAGTGGCCAATTTTTAATGCCGACAAGTTGAGGATTTTGGATAGTCAACCCTGTTTCTTCATATATTTCACGAATGACAGACTCCGCAAAAGCCTCACCATTTTCAATATGACCTCCAGGAAATGCATAACCAGACCAGCGATTGGTTTCAGGAGAGCGATACTGCATCACCACGCGCTGGGTTTCTAGATCTTCAATCAGACAAATATTTGTTAAAATCGTTAATTGGGAACGGGACATAAATTTACTCGCTTTCTAATTTATTAAATTTTCAGACTTACTACCAGAGACATTAGCTTTTACTTTTTAAAATTGTTTAGTATTGAAATACCATTCGTTTTTCCTTTATAGGCTTTCCAAGTTCAAGTATTTTTTCTTGACCATCAAAAGTAAAACCCATTTTTTGATAGAAAGCAATGGCTCGCTTATTATCTTTCAATACCCATAAGAAAATTTCAGAAAAATGATCCAGAGCAGTCAAAGCTGCTTTCACTAACTTTTGTGCGATTCCTTTTCCATAATAGTCTTTTAAAACATATAAAGCAATAATTTCACCAGCTTGAATAGTCTCATCACGAAAGTTGCCATAACTTATAAAGCCAACTACCTTCATACCATCCATCGCAATCAATGTATTTTCTGGATATTTTTGACTAAAGAATCGACATCTTTCTAATGTCATCGTCTCCTGAAATTCTGCAGGTAAAAGGTCATCATAAGC
This sequence comes from Streptococcus sp. 1621, assembly GCF_013276615.1. Classification (NCBI taxonomy): domain Bacteria; kingdom Bacillati; phylum Bacillota; class Bacilli; order Lactobacillales; family Streptococcaceae; genus Streptococcus; species Streptococcus sp. 1621. The sequence continues at coordinate 42,225 of NZ_VMLJ01000004.1, read as the reverse complement.
CTCTCTCCACGTTTGCCAGTGAACGAAGGATTTACCTTCTATTTCTTCAGGAGTTTCCATTGATTTGATAATAACCGTCATTTATTTTCTTCTCCTACCCCAACGCCTTGACTTCTAGCATCATATCACGAATCTGTGCTGCTAGTTCAAAGTCAAGCACTTCGACGGCTTCTTGCATTTGTTTTTCTAGTTTCTTGACTAGTTCTTTGCGCTCTTGTTTGTTGAGGCTGTTGATGTCGACTTCCTTGTCCTCTTCCTTGGCAACTGCCTTAGTCACGGCAATCAAGTCACGAATTTCTTTCTTAATGGTTTGTGGCACGATACCATGTTCTTCATTATAGGCCATCTGGATTTTGCGACGGCGGGCCGTTTCATCGATGGCACGTTGCATAGACTGAGTCATCGTGTCCGCATACATGATGACATGCCCTTCGCTGTTACGAGCAGCACGGCCAATGGTCTGGATGAGCCCACGTTCGTTACGAAGGAAACCTTCCTTGTCAGCATCGAGAATGGCTACGAGGCTCACTTCAGGAACGTCAATTCCTTCACGAAGGAGGTTGATTCCGACCAAGACATCAAAGACACCCAAGCGCAGATCACGGATAATCTCCGTCCGTTCCAAGGTCTTAATATCCGAGTGCATGTACTTGACCTTGATGCCCATTTCCTTAAAGTAGTCGGTCAAGTCCTCTGCCATTTTCTTGGTCAAAGTGGTTATAAATGTTCGTTCATTCTTTTCAACACGGGCATTGATTTCACCTAAGAGGTCATCAATCTGTCCCATTGTCGGACGTACTTCCACCTCAGGATCCAATAGCCCTGTCGGACGAATGATTTGCTCAATCACTGTCTCGGTTTGTTCATTTTCATAGTCACCAGGTGTCGCTGAAACGTAAACAATCTGATGCACATGACTTTCAAACTCTTCACGACGGAGAGGACGATTGTCCAGAGCAGACGGCAAACGGAAACCATAATTAACCAGCATTTCCTTACGCGAACGGTCTCCATTGTACATGCCTTTGATTTGTCCCATAGTCATATGGCTCTCGTCAATCATGATTAAGAAATCATCTGGGAAGAAGTCGAGAAGCGTATAAGGAGGCTCTCCTTCGCTCCGTCCATCCATGTGGCGAGAATAATTTTCAACCCCATTGGTATAGCCCATCTCACGCAACATTTCGATATCATACTCTGTCCGCTGTTTCAAACGCTGGGCTTCAAGCAGTTTACCTTCCTTTTCAAAGACAGCTAATTGTTCTTCCAACTCGGCCTGAATCTTGGCAATGGCAACTTCCATATGGTCGTCATTGGTCACAAAGTGAGTAGCTGGGAAAATCGCCAAATGATCCACTTCTCCCAACACCTGACCTGTCAGAGCCTCAACCTCACGGATACGGTCAATTTCGTCTCCAAAAAATTCTACTCGAAAGGCGTGTTCATCACGGGAAGCTGGGAAAATCTCCACCACATCCCCACGAACGCGAAATCTTCCCCGTTGGAAATCAATATCATTTCGCTCAAATTGGATATCCACCAAGTCATTCAAGAGTTTATCACGGGAAATTTCAAGACCTGGACGGAGACTAACGACACTATCAGCGTATTCCTTGGGCGAACCCAGACCATAGATACAAGAGACTGAGGCCACGACAATAACATCATTACGCTCCAAAAGGGCTGAGGTAGCTGAGTGGCGAAGCTTGTCAATCTCGTCATTGACAGAACTATCCTTCTCAATATATGTATCGCTAGAAGGGACATAGGCCTCAGGTTGGTAATAATCATAGTAAGACACAAAGTACTCAACTGCATTTTCAGGGAAAAATTCCTTGAACTCCCCATAGAGCTGACCAGCCAGAGTTTTATTGTGGGCGATGACCAGAGTGGGTTTATTGACTTTGGAAATGACCTGACTCATGGTATAGGTCTTCCCTGTACCAGTCGCCCCCATCAGAATCTGAGCTTTTTCTCCCCCCTCGATATTATCAACCAACTGCTCAATAGCCTGAGGTTGGTCTCCTGAAGGTTGATATTTTGATACTAGTTTAAATTGATTATCTGTAATGCGGTTAATCATAAGAATCCTCTCTCGATGTGCTATTCCTATTTTAGCATACTTATAGCATTTTCACGAAGAAAAGGACAGACCGAAGTCACATCCTTTCATTTTCTTTCTTTAATTGGTAAGCGAGATAAAGAATCAGCAGAAACAAAATAATACTGGACACGATGGAACCCTCAATACCAAAAGACCCACCAGATAGCCAGTCTTGATTGCCTTGTGGAGTAAATTTCATGATTGATGTTCCTGAAGACTGACCACTAACTAATACTCCAAAGAGGTTTCCCTGTGCGAAATTCCAAGCTCCATGAATACCACCTATACCCCATATAGTATCTGTTTTAAGAAGATATAGGGACATGGCAACCCCAAATAAAAAGAGATCAATTGCAGATAAGAAAGTTATGCCTGGATTTCCTAAATGAAGTAAGGTAAAGAGACTACTAGATATGATAATAGCGACTTTAAGATTGGTTCTCTTAGCCAATTGTGGAATCAACCAAGCACGAGTAACCAATTCTTCTGCCGTTCCTTGTAAAATCCAAAAAGGTATTGTAAATAAAGTAAAAGCTAGCGAATAAGTATCCAAGTGAATGGAGTCAAATTGATACTGCCCCAACACTACTAGTCCAGCCAAAGCAAGTATAAAGAGGGATAGACCAAGACCGTATCCTTTAAATAAGGCACTTAAAAAATTTTCTTTATAGAATCCCAAGGTTCGAATCGGTCTTTTCTCTACTTTTCTAGTCCATCTAAACACAGTTAAGATGATAAAACCAAAGGACAATAATTCAAATATTAAATGGATGTCACTTGTTTTATCAGATAAATTCTGAAATAACATTTGAAGGAAATCTGCAATTCTTTGACCACCCATACCAAGATTGCTAAATAGCCCGATCAATGCTAAAAAACTAAGGCCAAAAAATAGAGAGGATATGAACTCAGATATATAGACGAAAAATAGAGCTAACAAGGGGCTTGTGTAAATGTTTAAACTCATTTTTGAAGTTTGGAAGTCTTTAAATATTCTTTTGTTCTTCATATCCTCGTCCTCTTTTCTTCTATTATATACTATTATTATAGCACTTTGTGATAACAATTCAAGAAAGAAAAGAAAAAATCAATGTTATATTTTCTGACACAAAAAATATAAAAATTTGCCTTTTTTTACTTTTTCTGATATAATGAGAGAATATTCGGAAAAGGAGACTAAAAATGAAGAAAAAATTTCTAGCATTTTTGCTAATTTTATTCCCAATTTTCTCATTAGGTATTGCCAAAGCTGAAACGATTAAGATTGTTTCTGATACCGCCTATGCACCTTTTGAGTTTAAAGATTCAGATCAAACTTATAAAGGAATTGATGTTGACATTATTAACAAAGTCGCTGAGATTAAAGGATGGAACATTCAGATGTCCTATCCTGGATTTGACGCAGCGGTCAATGCGGTTCAAGCTGGTCAAGCTGACGCTATCATGGCAGGGATGACAAAGACTAAAGAACGTGAAAAAGTTTTCACCATGTCTGATACCTACTATGATACAAAAGTTGTCATTGCAACTACAAAGGCACACAAGATTAGCAAGTACGACCAATTAACTGGCAAAACCGTTGGTGTTAAAAACGGAACTGCTGCTCAACGTTTTCTTGAAACAATCAAAGATAAATACGGCTTTACTATTAAAACATTTGACACTAGTGATTTGATGAACAACAGCTTGAGTGCTGGTGCAATTGATGCTATGATGGATGACAAACCTGTTATCGAATATGCCATCAACCAAGGCCAAGACCTTCATATTGAAATGGATGGTGAAGCTGTAGGTAGCTTTGCTTTCGGTGTGAAAAAAGGAAGCAAATACGAGCATCTGGTTACTGAATTTAACCAAGCCTTGGCTGAAATGAAAAAAGATGGTAGTCTTGATAAAATCATCAAGAAATGGACTGCTTCATCATCTTCAGCAGTGCCAACCACAACTACTCTAGCAGGCTTAAAAGCTATTCCTGTTAAAGCTAAATACATTATTGCCAGCGATTCTTCTTTTGCACCTTTTGTTTTCCAAAATTCAAGCAACCAATACACTGGTATTGATATGGAATTGATTAAGGCAATCGCTAAAGACCAAGGTTTTGAAATTGAAATCACCAACCCTGGTTTCGATGCTGCTATCAGCGCTGTTCAAGCTGGACAAGCAGATGGTATCATTGCTGGTATGTCTGTCACTGATGCTCGTAAGGCAACTTTTGACTTCTCAGAATCATACTACACTGCCAATACTATCCTTGGTGTCAAAGAATCAAGTACCATTGCTTCTTATGAAGATTTGAAAGGGAAGACAGTTGGTGTTAAAAACGGAACTGCTTCTCAAACCTTCCTAACAGAAAATCAAAGCAAATACGGCTACAAAATCAAAACCTTCGCTGATGGTTCGTCAATGTATGACAGTTTAAACACTGGTGCCATCGATGCCGTTATGGATGATGAGCCTGTTCTCAAATATTCTATCAGCCAAGGCCAAAAATTGAAAACACCAATCGCTGGAACTCCAATCGGTGAAACAGCCTTTGCCGTTAAAAAAGGAGCAAATCCAGAATTGATTGAAATGTTCAACAACGGACTTGCAAACCTTAAAGCAAACGGAGAATTCCAAAAGATTCTTGACAAATACTTAGCTAGCGAATCATCAACTACATCAACAAGCACTGTTGATGAGACAACTATCTGGGGCTTGCTTCAAAACAACTACAAACAACTCCTTAGCGGTCTTGGTATCACTCTTGCTCTAGCTCTTATCTCATTTGCTATTGCTATTGTTATCGGGATTATCTTCGGTATGTTCAGTGTCAGCCCATACAAATCTCTTCGTGTGATTTCTGAGATTTTCGTTGACGTTATCCGTGGTATTCCATTGATGATTCTTGCAGCCTTCATCTTCTGGGGAATTCCAAACTTCATCGAGTCTATCACAGGTCAACAAAGTCCAATTAACGATTTCGTAGCTGGTACTATTGCCCTATCCCTCAATGCAGCTGCTTATATCGCTGAAATTGTTCGTGGTGGTATTCAGGCTGTTCCGGTTGGTCAAATGGAAGCCAGCCGAAGCTTGGGGATCTCTTATGGAAAAACCATGCGTAAGATTATCTTGCCACAAGCAACTAAATTGATGTTGCCAAACTTTGTTAACCAATTCGTTATCGCACTTAAAGATACAACCATCGTATCTGCTATCGGTTTGGTGGAACTCTTCCAAACTGGTAAGATTATCATTGCCCGTAACTACCAAAGTTTCAAGATGTATGCAATCCTTGCTATCTTCTATCTTGTAATTATCACGCTTTTGACTAAACTAGCGAAACGCTTAGAAAAGAGGATTCGTTAATGGCAAAATTAAAAATTGATGTAAATGATTTACACAAAAGCTACGGAAAAAATGAAGTTTTAAAAGGAATTACGACCAAGTTCTATGAAGGAGATGTTGTTTGTATCATTGGTCCTTCGGGTTCTGGTAAGTCAACTTTCCTTCGTAGCCTAAATCTTTTGGAAGAAGTTACGAGCGGTCACATCACTGTGAACGGTTATGACTTAACTGAAAAAACAACCAACGTTGACCACGTCCGTGAAAATATCGGAATGGTTTTCCAACACTTCAACCTCTTCCCACATATGTCTGTATTGGACAACATTACCTTTGCTCCTATTGAGCACAAGTTGATGACTAAGGAAGAAGCTGAAAAATTGGGAATGGAGTTGCTTGAAAAGGTTGGACTAGCAGATAAGGCTAAGGCCTGTCCAGATAGCCTGTCAGGTGGTCAAAAACAACGTGTAGCCATCGCTCGTGGACTTGCAATGAATCCAGACATCATGCTCTTTGATGAACCAACTTCTGCCCTTGACCCTGAGATGGTCGGAGACGTACTAAACGTTATGAAGGAATTGGCTAAACAAGGTATGACCATGATTATCGTAACCCATGAGATGGGATTTGCCCGTCAGGTTGCCAACCGTGTTATCTTTACTGCAGATGGTGAGTTCCTAGAAGATGGGACACCTGACCAAATCTTTGATAACCCTCAGCACCCTCGTCTGAAAGATTTCTTGGACAAGGTCTTAAACGTCTAAACGCAAACTGTAAGGATTTCCTTGCAGTTTTTTTCTATCTCGTATTGGAATTTTTGATTTTTCGGAAAATTATGTTAGAATTAAGTTTATGAAATGAGGTTTCCTCATACCTAGCAAAACTAGGAATAAAAATAGAAATTAGGTAGCTAGATGTCATCTAAGGTTATTGTTACAATTTTCGGTGCGAGTGGAGACCTGGCTAAACGCAAGCTCTACCCTTCCCTTTTTAGACTATATAAATCCGGTAATCTTTCCAAACATTTTGCCGTTATTGGAACTGCCCGTCGTCCTTGGAGCAAGGAATATTTTGAATCTGTTGTAGTCGAATCGATCCTTGATTTGGCAGATAGTACCGAACAAGCTCAGGAGTTCGCTAGTCACTTCTACTATCAAAGCCATGATGTCAATGATACAGAACACTATATTGCTCTACGTCAATTGCAGGCTGAACTAAATGACAAGTACCAAGCTGAACACAACAAGCTCTTCTTCTTGTCTATGGCTCCTCAATTCTTTGGAACCATTGCTAAGCACCTCAAGTCTGAAAATATCGTAGATGGAAAAGGTTTTGAACGTTTAATCGTTGAAAAACCATTTGGTACAGATTACGCAACTGCAAGCAAGTTGAATGACGAGCTCCTAGCAACATTTGACGAAGAACAAATTTTCCGTATTGACCATTATCTTGGTAAGGAAATGATCCAAAGCATCTTTGCAGTCCGCTTTGCAAACTTGATTTTTGAAAACGTTTGGAACAAGGACTTTATCGACAATGTTCAAATTACCTTTGCGGAGCGCTTGGGTGTAGAAGAACGTGGTGGCTACTATGACCAATCTGGTGCCCTCCGCGACATGGTACAAAACCATACTCTACAACTTCTTTCGCTCCTTGCTATGGACAAACCAGCCAGCTTCACAAAAGACGAGATTCGTGCTGAGAAGATTAAGGTCTTTAAAAACCTCTATCATCCAACGGATGAAGAGCTTAAAGAACACTTTATCCGTGGTCAATACCGTTCTGGTAAGATTGATGGCATGAAATACATCTCTTATCGTAGCGAGCCAAATGTGAATCCAGAATCAACAACTGAAACCTTTGCATCTGGTGCTTTCTTTGTAGACAGCGATCGATTCCGTGGTGTTCCTTTCTTCTTCCGTACTGGTAAACGTCTGACTGAAAAAGGCACTCATGTCAACATCGTCTTTAAACAAATGGATTCTATCTTTGGTGAGCCACTTGCTCCAAACATTTTGACCATCTATATCCAACCCACAGAAGGCTTCTCTCTCAGTCTAAATGGGAAGCAAGTAGGAGAAGAATTTAACTTGGCTCCTAACTCACTGGATTACCGTACAGATGCGACCGCAACTGGTGCTTCTCCAGAACCATACGAAAAATTGATTTATGATGTCCTAAATAACAACTCAACTAACTTTAGCCACTGGGATGAGGTTGGTGCATCATGGAAATTGATTGACCGTATCGAAGAGCTCTGGGCTGAAAATGGTGCCCCACTTCATGACTATAAAGCTGGAAGCATGGGACCTCAAGCCAGCTTTGACCTACTTGAAAAATTCGGTGCCAAATGGACTTGGCAACCAGATATCGCTTATCGTCAAGATGGTCGTTTAGAATAAAAAAAATCCTGCAAGTTTGTACCTTGCAGGATTTTTGCTTCTGATTAGATTAAGCCTTCCAAGAGACCCTTCATAAAGTTTTCTGAGTTAAACTCTCCAATATCATCGATTTTTTCACCAAAACCAATCAATTTTACAGGAATATTGAGTTCTTCACGGATGGCTAGAACCACACCACCTCGAGCAGTTCCATCAATCTTAGTCAAGACAATTCCAGTTAATGGCGTGATTTTTGAAAATTCTTTGGCCTGTACAAGAGCGTTTTGACCTGTTGATGCATCAAGTGCCAAGAAGGTTTCATGCGGAGCTTCTGGCACAACACGTTTGATGATACGACCAATCTTCTCCAACTCAGCCATGAGGTTGTCCTTGTTTTGCAGACGACCTGCTGTATCAATCATGAGAATATCGATACCTTCAGCCACGGCACGTTCCATGCCATCAAAGACCACACTGGCTGGGTCAGCTTTTTCAGGTCCAGTTACAACTGGAACGTCAACACGACGGCCCCATTCAGCTAGCTGTGCAACTGCACCTGCACGGAAAGTATCTGCCGCAACTAGCATAACCTTCTTACCTGCTTGTTTGTAGCGGTGGGCTAGTTTTCCGATAGAGGTTGTTTTCCCAACACCATTAACACCAACAAAGAGCATGACTGTCAAGCCATCTTGGAAGTGGATATTTTCATCGTAGTTGCCATCCTTTTCATAAAGCTCAACCAATTTCTCAATGATGACACGGCGCAGTGCATCAGGTTTCTTGGCGTTTTCAAGCTTGGCTTCGTAGCGTAGCTCCTCAGTTAAGTTGGAAGCCACCTGTACACCAACGTCACTCATGATCAGTAATTCTTCCAGTTCCTCGAAAAATTCTTCGTCAACAGAGCGGAAATTAGCAAAGAAGGCGTTCAAGCGAGCTCCGAAGCCTGTACGAGTTTTCTTAAGACTGCGGTCATATTTTTCCTGAACAGTTTCTTCTGCTTGAGGCGTTTCTGCTTCAAGAATTTCAGAATTATTTTCTTCTACAGTTTCTAGGAGCTCAGTATTCTCTTCCTCTGGGACTTCTTCTGAGTTTAGCAATTCTTCGACTTCTTCTTGAGAAACTTCTACAACTGGCTCTGAATTCTGACTCTCTTCAACTGTCTCTTGATTATCCTCTTCTTCGAGCAAAGATTCTTCAGAACTTTCAACCTCTGCTTCTTCTTGAGGAAGTTCCTCAGCTTCTGTAAGAGAAGACTCAACATCTTCAGACAAATCAAGATTTTCCAGAGCTTCTTTTACAACTTCTTCGATTTTAGGTTCTTCTTTTTTTCCGAATAGACGGTCAAACAATCCCATATCTTAGTTCTCCTTTAGCACATATTCTTCGATAGCCCAGGCGACAGCTTCCTCATCGTTGGTCATCGGCGTCACTACATTTGCGGCTGCCTTTACTTCAGGAACAGCGTTTTGCATGGCAACACCGAGCCCTGCCCATTCAATCATAGAAAGGTCATTGGCCTCGTCACCACAAGCCATCACTTGGCTTTGGTCGATTCCAAGATGGCTGATTAGTTTTGCCAAGCCTGTTGCTTTATGAACATTCTTTGGTGACCACTCTAGCAACATTTCACGTGATTTAAAGATTTCATATTGGTCAAACAATTCTGGAGAAATCTTCTGAATGGCTGCATCCAAGGGTTCTTGAGCAAAGGCAGTCACGCATTTATTGTAAGTCATTTGACTAGACAGATCTTCAAAGTCAACTGGAACAAAGGTCAATGCTGGATTGAATTTGGCATACAGACTTTCTTGGTCCGATTGGATTTGATAAACAGTTCCTTCTGAGATGGCATCAAGAGGCAGTGATAATTTCTCTGTTTCCTCATACAAGCGTGCCACATCATCATATGAAAAGACTGTTTTATCAAGGATTTCACCTGTATTTTTCTGAACTAATCCACCATTAAAAGTAATCGTATATTCATCTTCGTGGCCGTCAGTCCCTAACTCATGGAGAAAGAAGTCCATGGCTTTTAAGGGACGACCAGTTGTCAATACGACCTTGATACCACGATCACGCGCAGCTTTCAAGGTTGCCTTGGTGCGATCCGTCAGCCTTTTATCAGTAGTCAGCAAGGTCCCGTCCAAATCCAATGCAATCAATTTTATATCTGCCATTATAAGCCCTCCATATAAGCTATAACCGACCGGTCCTTATGGTGACCAATCACAGTCTTTGCTAATTCTAAAATTTCAGGTCGTGCATTTTCAGGAGCTACAGGATGTCCCACAACCTGCATCATATGCAAATCATTTAGATTGTCTCCAAAAGCCATAACCTGATCCATCGTGATACCAAGTTTTTTAGCTAATTCAACAATAGCCACTCCCTTATCGACATAGTCCAGAACAATATCAATGGATTCAAAGCCAGTTGTCATAGCCTTGACACCAGGGACATGTTCATTGACCCAAGCTTCCCCAGCTTCTAGCGTTTCTTCTGTGAAGTTGGTTGTAAATTTGAAAATGTCATCTGTGATAGCTTCCAAATTCGCTACTTTTTGAATATTTTCATTATAGTGCTGACTCACTTTTAAATAGGTCTCATCAACCGTATCTAGAACATAAGCTCCCTTTTTTCCCGTCAAGAGCAGTTTATTGATATCTACATAAGGTGACGTTTTCAGCCTTTCAAAAGTTGATAGATAAAAGTCACGAGACATAGTCGCTTCATACAAGTCCTGACCTTGATACTCTACTAAACTGCCATTTTCCGCGATGAAAATAATGTCATCGCGAACATCAGCAAATAATTTTTCTAGAGACAGAAATCCGCGCCCTGAAGCTACTGCAAAGTAAATCCCTTTTTCCTTGTAGGAAACCAAGAGAGACTTGAGGCGATCCATATCAAAGCGCCCATTCCCATCTAGGAAGGTTCCATCCATATCTGTTGCTACTAGTTTAATTGTCATCCTTCAATACTTTCTAAATCTTTTAACTTCACCGAAACAATTTTTGAAACACCTGATTCTTGCATGGTCACTCCATAGATGGAATCAGCCGCTGCCATAGTTCCCTTACGGTGGGTTACGACGATAAACTGGCTATCCTTGTCAAATCGATTGAGGTAATCCCCAAAACGTTTTACATTAGCTTCATCCAGCGCAGCTTCCACCTCATCCAAGATGACAAATGGGATAGTCTTAACTCGAATGATAGAAAAAAGCAAAGCAAGAGCTGATAATGCTTTTTCACCACCACTCATCAGATTAAGCGACTGGATTTTCTTACCTGGAGGTTGAACAGAAATCTCAACCCCAGCTGTCAGCAGATCTCCTTCAGTCAAGATTAAGTCTGCCTGACCTCCACCAAACATCTGCTTGAAGGTCACTTTAAAGGACTCACGAATAGCCTCAAAGGTTGATTTAAAGCGGTCTTTGACCTCATCATTCATCTCTGTAATTGTCTCAAGGAGCAGATTTTTCGCTGACAAAATGTCATCTCGCTGGCTATTGAGGAAATCCAGACGGCTGTGAACTTCTTCGTACTGGTCAATAGCTTCCAAATTGACAGGACCCAGTGAGCGAATAGCCTTCTCTAAATCCTGCACCTCTTGCTCTGCCATATTGAGGTTTTCCAATTCATGTGCCTTTTCTAGTGCTTCAGTATAGCTAATCTGATACTGGTCTGTTAATTGGCTTTGTAAATGGCGTAAGCGCTCGCTGACCTTTTCTTTCTTGGCTTCAGCACGTGTTTGCTTGCGAATCCACTCCTCATTCTGCTGGCGAGCCTGATCCAAATGACTGGCAATATCATCCAGTTGACCTTCTATATCATCCAACTCAAACTGCTTGCGAATCAAACCTTGTTGGAGATTTGTTTTCTGAGTTTTGGCTTCTTCAGCCTGCTGAGCTAGAAGCTCTGTATCAACTTTCTCAAGATTGTCAACTTTTTCTTGTAGAAGGCGCTGAATTTCCTCTTGTTCGATATTCAGATTGTCCAATTCCTTGCCTAAACGCTCAATATCAGCTACTTCATAACGTTTTTGTCCTTGCAGTTCTGTCTTAAGCAAGCGTGCTTGCGCTACCTCTTCCTGCAAGTTTTGATAACGTTCTTGAATGGCGTTTTTGTTAGACTTAATTTCTTCAATCTCAGCTTCCAGATTTTGCTTATCACTGGCGATAGTAGCAAGGCGTGCTTGGCATTTTTCCTTATCCGCTTTCCAATCTCCCTCAGAAAGACGATTTAATTCCTCTTCTTGGAGTTTCCAAAGAGTTTCCAGTTCTTCAACTTGCTGACTAGTTTGCTGATAAGCAAGGGACAAGCCCTGCTCCTGAATACGTGCCTGTTCTCCTTGAGATTTGATGGCTTCTAATGATTCGGTCAATCTAGCCATCTTGTCTTGCAAGGTCTTCAAAGTCGCCTCTTCTGAACGAAGACTTGCTTCTTCTTCAGCAATTTCTTTTTGTAATTGCTCCAGTTCTGGCTTGATGAAAATGCTGTTATTCTGGCGATTAGCTCCACCTGCATAGGAACCACCTGTGCGCAACTCTGTCCCGTCCAGTGTCACCATACGAACCTGGTAACGAACTTGGCGAGCTGCTGCACGCGCATGTTCTACGGTATCAAAGATGGCTGTCGTAGCTAGCAAGTTCTTGAAAATAGCTTCCAGTCTAGTATCGAAAGTAACTAACTCATCAGCCATACCAAGGAAGCCTGAACTTGATGCGATAGTATCTTGGTTCTGACTAGAAATCGTACGCGCCTTGATCGTTGTCAAAGGAAGGAAGGTTGCACGGCCGGCTCTGTTCCGTTTGAGGAAATCAATAGCCTTAGTAGCTGCGTTCTCATCTTCTACGATGATATGCTGACTGCTGGCTCCAAGCGCAATCTCCAGGGCAGTTTGATAATGCACATCAAAGGTCAGATGCTCACTAACAGCACCAATAATTCCACCAAGGCGAGCTTTTTCTTGGAGAACACTCTTGACACCTGCATAAAAGTTACTATGATTTCTCAGGATGTTTTCCAAACTTTGAGCTCTAGCCTGCTTGTTTTTAAGACTGTCCAGACGGTCAAAGAGTTGACTTTGTTGAGCTTGATAGGAAGTTTTCTGCTCCTCTTGCTCCTTGGCAATAGCTTGGTAGTCGGCCAATAATTTTTGAACCTGCTCCTTGGCAGTTTCAAGCTCAGCCTTTTGCTGACTAGCCTTCTCTTTAGCTGTAGCCAGTTGTTCTTTCAGCTTTTGTAGTTGATCTGCTTGTTTTTGAGAAAGCTGACGACTATTTTCCAACTCGTTTTCGATACGGGTCAGCTGGTTTGAGACATCTGCTTCTTCTTGTAAAAGAGCTACAAAGCGTTCGCGTAAGAGCTCAATCATTTGATCAGGATCATCTGAAAAAGCTAGCAATTCAGCTTCTAAACGATTGAGTTTTTGATTATTTTGGACTAGATTTTCCTCTAACAGAGTTAAAGAGCTTTCTTTATCAGATTTTTCTTGGCTGAGTGAACTTTTCTTCTCCTCCAAAGTAGCCAAACGGGCTTGTGCCTCCTGTTGATTCAGGGCTACTTGCTCAGATTCTAATTTCGATAGGGCTAATTTTCTCTCTAAATCACTAATCAGACTGGTCAAATCCATCAAACTGCCTTGGTCTTTAGCCATTTCAGCCTGTAAATCTTGGCGTTGCTTCTTGAGATTCTGATTTTCTTCTTCTAATTTTTCACGCTTTTGGTAGTAGCTTGTCAAAAGTTCCTGAACCTGAGTCAACTCTTCTTCTGTCGAATCTAGTTCAGCCTTATTTTCCTTGATTTGAGCAACCAGCACGTCTAAATAAATAGCCTTGCGTTGGCCTTCCAAGTTTAAAAACTTACGGGCATTTTCAGCTTGCTTCTCAAGAGGTTTGATTTGATTATCCAACTCGTAGATAATGTCCTCTAAGCGGTCTAAATTATCCTGAGTTTGTTGCAGTTTACTCTCCGTTTCTTTTCTGCGAGTCTTGTATTTCAAAACTCCAGCAGCTTCTTCGAAAATGGCACGACGTTCCTCAGGCTTGGAATTAAAAATCTCCTCAACCTTCCCTTGGGAAATGATAGAGAAGGAATCTCGTCCCAAACCAGTATCCAAGAAAAGGTCATGAATATCACGCAGACGGACTTTCTTGCCGTCAATCTTGTATTCGCTATCTCCACTACGATAGATATGGCGTTCCACCCTAATTTCTTGACCTGCGTCCTTGATAAATCCGTCATGATTATCCAGAGTCACAACTACAGAAGCATAATTGAGCGGTTTGCGACTTTCGGTACCAGCAAAGATGACATCTGGCATCTTGCCACCACGGAGACTCTTGACACTAGACTCCCCCAAGGCCCAACGCAGACTTTCTGTAATATTGGACTTTCCAGATCCATTGGGTCCAACGACTGCCGTCACACCTTGGTCAAAGACGACCTTGGTCTTGTCAGCAAAAGACTTGAATCCCTGAATTTCAATTTCCTTTAAATACATGAATCCAGCCCTTTCTCAACGGCATTTTTGGCAGCTTCCTGCTCTGCTAGTTTCTTAGAACGACCTTGACCTTGACCAATACTCTTACCTTCAACCAGAACTTCTACATCAAAGACCTTATCGTGGGCAGGACCCGTTTCAGAAATCACCTGATAACGAATAGCCACATCGCCATTGACCTGAAGTAACTCTTGGAGATGGGTTTTGTAATCTGTAATCATCTCAAATTCGCCTGCTTCAACCTTAGGAATCATGACTTGGTAGATAAATTCCTTGACCTTGGCCACATCCTTGTCCAAAAGGAGAGCACCAAGAAAGGCTTCGAAGGCATCACCAAGAATGGTGTCACGATTGCGTCCACCAGACTTTTCTTCCCCTTTACCAAGTTTGATAAACTGATCAAACTGGCAATCACGCGCAAAACCAGCCAAACTTTCCTCGCGGACAATCATAGCACGAAGTTTGGACAAATCCCCCTCAGGCTTTTTAGGATATTTTTTATACAAATATTCTGAAATCAATAACTGTAGAACAGCGTCTCCTAAAAATTCCAAGCGTTCATTGTGTGAAATTTTTAAGAGGCGGTGCTCATTGGCATAACTCGTATGAGTAAAGGCAGTCTCCAGTAAATTTTTGTCTGCAAATTCGATTGCAAAATGGTTCTTTAGTACAGTTTGTAATTCTTTCATACCAACCTCTTTCTAACTGATAACAGTCCTTTTTATTATATCAAAAAAAGCCTCCTGAGTCACTCTAAAACGGGAGAAAACAAGTGACCCAAGGGAACTTATCGACTACTATTAAAATGGGAAAATATTAGAATAAGGGGTGCAAGTTATTTACTTTAAGTTACCAGCCAAGTGGAATCGTTTCAAACTGACAACCCAATCGGCGTAATTCATTTTGACGGGCCTCATAGTAGGGGAGGGAAATGCCTATGATAGTCACATGAGGCAGGTCTTGTAAGTGGAGACTGACTGATGAAGTAAAATGGTAGACCTGAACAAACTCGTATTCTTGAAAAAGATGGGCTAGGACATCTTCAAAGATTAAATCTGTAGCCAAGTAAGTTACATCTGGAATATGGAAGGTTTCCTTGGGATGGGGGAGATAGAGGTCAATTGCCAAAGCCTTAGCATAGGTACTGATAAAACGGATGGAGATTTGGTCATCCTCCTCAGAGAACTTTTGTCCCAGCAGGACCTTGACCGTCTTACCATTTGAGACGGGTGCTTGTGGCAGGTCAAAAAAATGCTCCAGATA
Source organism: Streptococcus sp. 1621 (assembly GCF_013276615.1). Taxonomy (NCBI): domain Bacteria; kingdom Bacillati; phylum Bacillota; class Bacilli; order Lactobacillales; family Streptococcaceae; genus Streptococcus; species Streptococcus sp. 1621. The sequence goes on along the minus strand of NZ_VMLJ01000004.1, from coordinate 26,646 downwards.
AACAAGCTTTTCTCTAGCTACGATATGGTAGTCACTGCGATAGAGGGTATAGTGCTTTTCCGTCCGCTCAATCAAGTCATCTCTGGTCAAGTCCAAAGAGCCTACCTGACTAGGATGGAGAGGGCAAGCATACATGCCCAAGGGGTAAATATCCGCATAGCCATCATCAAAACTCATGAGATGCTGGTAGGAGGAACTAGCAACCAAGTCCAGAATCAAGCTATTGTCAAAACTAGCATAAAAGATAGTGTCATAGTCTCCCGCCAGTTCCTGACAAATCTGAGTCAAGTCCTCTACGTTCTGAGGATAGTAAACATGGTCAAAATCCTTAGCATAATGCTCCTGACGGGCATTTTTGACAGAACTGACATAAAGACTGACAAAGTCCTGATCAGGATAAAATCCCTTGATATGATGGGCAATTTTAGCCTGTAAGGGCGTTGTAGCAATGATGAGGTGTTTCATCTCTTTGATTCTCCTAGGTGGTGATGTTGTAGCAAGGTCTCAACGACTTCAAAATCCAAGGCATCGTCGATATCATAAGAATAGAGTTTAGACATTTCATAGGCTACTGTCTTATCTGTGTAAAAGGTCTCATCTCGTAGGTAACGATCCTTGCGAGAAATCCAGATACTACCGTTGGGATAGTAATAGACAGGCTCTTTCTGCCGAGCATAGTGCTTGGACACCTGAGGCGGACGGATAAAAGGTGACTCCTCTAACTGCAAGAAAAGACTACGACTCTTGTCCGCCTTAACACAGGAAATCAAATGGTCGGCGCCAGACTGACAGTAGAGGTGATAGGACTCGACGAGGTGCTCCACCTCTCTCAAGGGTGAGGTCACCTGTAGATTCACAAAGATCTGCTCTTCCTCAAAGGGCTGTAAAAAGTCTCGCAAGCTTTCTAAGCTAGAGGTTGTTGACAAGGCCAATTCTTTTGGTCTGTGGACACAACGAATCTCTGGATAGGCTTGACGACAAAGTTCCAGATAGGCTAGTGAGTCTGAAGAAACCCAGATATCACTAAATAGCTTGGAGGCTAGAGCGACTTCTATGGTGTAGAAAACCAAAGGTTTTCCTACAAGTGGTTTGATATTTTTATCCACTAAGCCGCGTGAACCCGAACGGATCAAAATGACGGCTATGGGTTTAGATTGTGCTTTCATATAGTCTTCCTAGAATTGAGATAAACAGGGCAGATAGGGTAGTGATGATGCTATTTAACCAAGGATTGGGGTTGGCAAATAAACCACTGTAATAATAGAGAAACAAGGCTCCTAAACTAAAGAACAGATAGATTTTGGCTAGTTGTAAACTCGGTCTTTTGAGGAGTAAAACCAAGAGATACAAACCACCTATCACGCCTAGTGTCAGCCCCATAAAGCCGTTAATCCATTCGTAGATGGAGTAGATTTCTGCATTCATGAGTAAGAGGCAGAGGAACCAAGACAAACCTGCTAAGGCAAAGGATAGGATACTTGGCGACCAGCGAATCTTTGACCAAGCAAAATCCAACTTCAAGCAGGTCACAATTGCATTCATACTGGATGAAACTGTGGATTGGCCTGCTGTCAAGAGAGCTAGCATGATGAAACTGCCAAACCAAGGTGATAGACATTCCTGAACATAGGCAATGAGAACAGGATTGGGCGATGTGGTGGCAAAATTTTCCTGACGAATCAAGCGACCAATCAGATACAGTAAACTGGCAATCCCAAAGGACAAGAGTCCCTGTAGCCATAAGATTTTTCCAATCTTTTGGCGCCCCATTTTGCTATTAAAACGTTGGACAATATCCTGTGAGGAAACGTAGGAAAACAAGCTACTAAAACCTGCTCCTACAACTAAGATCAAGACCGTCTTCCCATCCAGCGTCTCTGCAAAGTGAAATATCTGTTGACTGCTATTCATGACTAAACCAGATTGGGCAATTCTTGGTAGAAAGAGAGCTAATATAGCCAGCAGGACCAAGCCCTGAAAGAAGTCCGTCCACAGCACAACCAAGAGACCACCCCTTGCCAGATAATAGACCGTCAAAAGAAGGAGTAGACCTGACAAGACCAGCTGATTGAGAGGGATAAAGGGCGCTAAGGCCTGAGACAACAAGTAGGTCACCACTGCTATTCGCCCCAACTGATAGAGGATGAAGAGTCCTGAAGCCAGTGAACGAATGCTAGGAGATTGAAACTTGTCCTCTAAAAGATGATAAGCTGTCTCGTAGTTTCCCTTTTGATAGAGGGGCAGAAAATAGCGATGAGCTAGTGGAATGGCTAGAAAAATCCCGCACTGGGCAAACCAGAGATAGGATCTACCTGTATAGGCATTCCCCACCAGAGTCAGAAAGGAAATGGGGCTGAGCAAGGTGGCAAAGACTGAGAAGCCCAAAACTGTCACTGGAACAGCTTTCTTAACCTGATAATAGTCCCCCTCACTCCCTTTTTGCCGATAGGCAATCCAGGAAATCAAGCAGAAATAGAGCAATAGGATAGCTAGAATTCCCAACATCCTAGAAATTCCTATCTAGTAATTTTCGGTATATTTGAGCTACTGTCTCTAGTGAATAGTGAGATGCTAGGGCGATATTTTCTGCATTTGATTTACAAAAATCCACTTGTTCCATTTCTTCTATCTTTTCTATTAACTCTTCCTTTGTTCTAAATAAGGTGATTGCACTGGATTGTTCTGCATAGAAACGATGAGCAATGTCCACATCTGATAACAAAGCTAGCAAGCCATGACTCAAAGCTTCTACACAGGCATTTGCAAACAATTCAGTGTAACTGGCTGATAGATAGCATTGATGTAGATTATAAGGAACATTATCTACCACTCCTCTTAGATGAATTGTGGGAGGGATATCATACTGATTACGAAGTTCTTGTATTCTTGTTTCCGATCCACCATAAAATGTAATCTCAACATTTGAACCCTTTTTATACAACTCAATAAATGCTTCAATAACTAGTCCAACATTTTTTATTTCCCCCATATGCCCCACCAAGCAATAGTCTCGTATTGGGCCTATATGTCTTAATTCTCCTAACTTTTCTGAAAACATAGGAGCTAAGAATGTGGAATGATAGCCCTTTGTTTGTAATGATTCTGTTAATTTCTCACTAGCCACAAGATACTTATTTTTTTTCCTTAAATTAGCATGTGACATATTCATTAAAACATTTGAATGAATCACTTCATAGTAATTCTTACCCGTGTTTTCCATATATCTCCATAGACTAGGCTTTGGTATACTTTGTTGATCGCGAATAATTAAGTCTGTATCCTGAGCTATATCAACCAAAAATTTGACAAGTAAATCTTCTTCAGAGTAAATAACTCCATCTTTTCGAAAAATATATTCAGGATAAAATAAAGAAACAGGAGAAGGTTCTTTGAATGGATTGATAAAACGCCCTTCAAGTGCTAGATTTCCATCTTTATGAAACCAGCGTAATTCTTTTGCCTTAAAATCTTCAAAAAGGAAAGGGCCACTTGTATAATAGTAACGACCCGAGCCATCTCCTAACGTAAGAGAAGAGACAAAACCATCTGCAGTGAGTTCAACCGTATCACTATCTGATAAATTGAGAGTTTCAGGCTTAACCGATAAGGAATCATGTCCTATATCAGAAAAACTATGAGGAACACAGATTAGTTCTTTTTCTAAAAATCCTAGCTTTTTTAAAACCACCTTCCAGTCAGGTCTAACTTGTGGGTTTGTCAGAATATGGAGATAATCTACTCCCAGATATCTTGCGATACGCGCTCGATAAAACTGGGTACTTTCAAAACCATATCGCTGTATTTTTGTAAAAGAATGCAGTGTAATAATTCTTGACATATTTCCCTCTCTTATTTTCAGTATAAAAATTGAAAAATCTCCTCTCACAAAAAGGAGAAAAGATTTTCCATCTCATATCGTGGAAGCTAGAATGACACTAAAATAGTTTTTATCAATCAATAATTCAAAAGCACCTCTGAAAACGACCTGTTCATCAAAATACATAGCCGGAAAAGATTGGTAAATCAATGTTTTCAATTTTAACATTGCGTTTTTTGAAGTGCTCAGAATCATCAATTTTAATTTAATAATTAAGACATTTGATTGAAGTCACTATTTAGTTATTATAAGTTCAGCTAATAACTAATCAAAAGATTGAGTTATTCTGATTCTTCTTTTTTCTTAAATAACCCTAATGCCAATCCTGTTACCATAGCTAGTAATCCCATAGTTGATACGTTCGTATTTTTTTCTGTACCAGTATTCGGTAGTTTTTCTTCTGATTTCTTTGATTCCGGCTGGATACTATTTGATTTTTCTGGATTAGGCTCTGGATTAGGTTCTGGCTTAGGCTCTGGTTTAGGTTCCGGCTTAGGCTCTGGCTTAGGTTCCGGCTTAGGCTCTGGTTTAGGCTCTGACTTAGGCTCTGGTACGGCGTTTTCCAGAATGTATACATAAGTTACTTCAAGAGTTTGCCCTGCAACAACCTTGCCTGTTTCATTTCCTCTAGTACTTTGAGGAACCAGTTTATAAACTTTACCTTCTGCTGTAGTAATACTTGTTGGTTTATGATCTTGTGTATCGTAGTCTGAACCGGCTTTGGCATTATCAGTATCCGTAACTGTTTGAGTTACTGGTTGTTGATTTTCATTGGTTCCTTGGAGTGGATTGCCTTCTGTATCAACGTAATGAACTATTACTGATCCAGCTTTTTCATAAACATAAGTGACTTCTGTAGTTCCTTCTACAACAGGTCCTTCTTCTGGTTTAGAGCCGTCTTTTAGGGCTTTATCAGTTAGATAGTAAGTGATACCATCTTTTACGATAGTCGCTTTCTTATGTTCTGACGTGTTGTAGTTTGTATTAAGAGAAGCGTTTGTTTCATCATTTTCATCATCCGCAATAGGATTGCCTTCTGTATCTTGGAATTTAACGATGACATTTCCTTTAGCTTCTTGATATACATAAGTTACTTCAAGAGTTTGCCCTGCGACAACCTTGCCTGTTTCATTTCCTCTAGTACTTTGAGGAACCAGTTTATAAACTTTACCTTCTGCTGTAGTAATACTTGTTGGTTTATGATCTTGTGTATCATAGTCTGAACCTGCTTTGGCACTATCAGTATCCGTAACCGTTTGAGTCACTGGTTGTTGATTTTCATTGGTTCCTTGGAGTGGATTGCCTTCTGTATCAACGTAATGAACAAGAACTGATCCAGCTTTTTCGTAAACGTAAGTTACTTCTGTTGTACCTTCAACAACATCTCCAGTTTCTTTAGAACCGTCTTTAAGTGCTTTAGCTGTTAGGTAGTATTTAACACCATCTTTAGTGATTTCGGCTTTTTTGTGGTCAGTTGTATCGTATTTAACGTTTAGAGAAGCATCTGTTTCGTCTTTTTCGTTTTCAGCGATTACGTTACCTTCAGTATCTTCATACTTAACAACAACATTACCTTTAACTTCTTTATAAACGTATGTTACTTCTACAGTATCTCCGGCTACTACTTTACCAGTTTCATTTCCGATTGTAGAATCAGGCACTAGTTCGTATACTTTTCCTTCTGCAGTTTTAATACGGTCTGGTTTCATTCCGTTATCTGCAGTGTTATAGTCAGTTCCTGGTCTGCCATCTGTTGTATCATTATTAGTTTCAGGGACATTATTTCCTTCTGGATCTGTTCCTGATATTGGATTACCTTCTTGATCTGTATAATGAACTATTACTGATCCAGCTTTTTCGTAAACGTAAGTTACTGTAGTTGTTCCTTCTACTACGTCTCCAGTAGCTGGTTTAGAACCGTCTTTCAATTCTTTAGCTGTTAGGTAATATTTAACACCATCTTTAGTGATTTCATCTTTTTTGTGGTCAGCTGTATCGTATTTAACGTTTAGAGAAGCATCTGTTTCATCTTGTTCGTCAGCAGCGATTACATTACCCTCAGTATCTTCATACTTAACAACTACATTCCCTTTAGCTTCTTGATATACATAAGTTACTTCAAGAGTTTGCCCTGCAACAACCTTGCCTGTTTCATTTCCTGTCGTACGTTGAGGAACCAGTTTATAAACTTTACCATCTGCTGTAGTAATGCTTGCTGGTTTATGATCTTGTGTATCATAGTCTGAACCGGCTTTGGCATTATCAGTATCCGTAACCGTTTGAGTCACTGGTTGTTGATTTTCGTTAGTTCCTTGGAGTGGAGTGCCTTCTGTATCAACGTAGTTAACGATGACTGATCCAGCTTTTTCGTAAACATAAGTGACTTCTGTTGTACCTTCAACAATATCTCCAGTTTCTGGTTTAGAACCGTCTTTAAGACCAGCTTTTGTAATGTAGTAAACAGTTCCGTCTTCTCCAGTGATTTTTTCTGGTTTGTTGTCAGTTGTGTCGTATTTAGCGTTTAGAGAAGCACCTTTAAGATCATCTTTATCAGCCGCGATTGTGTGACCTTCTGTGTCAACATAGTGAACGACTACGTCGCCAGTAACTTCTTTATAAACGTATGTTACTTCTTTCGTTTCTCCAGCTACTACTGTACCTGTTTCTTCACCTTCAGTTGAACCTTCAACCAATTTGTATACTTTCCCTTCTGCAGTTTTAACACGGGTTGGTTTCATTCCGTTATCTGCAGTGTTGTACGGATCTCCTGGTTTACCATTATCAACATCTTTCGTACCTGAAACTACAGTTTTACCAGCTCCATCTTCGTCTACTACTGTACCTGTAAGTGGAGTTCCATCTTCTGTTTTGTAGTTAACGATGACTGAACCTGCTTTTTCATAGACATAAGTGACCTCTGTTGTTCCTTCTACAACAGTTCCTTCTTCTATTGCTGAAGTTGTAGCTACACCATTTACTGTAGTTTTTGTTCCACTCTCTTTTATATAATAAACAGAACCATTTGCTTCTAATCTTTGAGGTTTTTCTGCATCGCTTTCTTTTGTATTGTATTGAACGTTCTCTGCAGTTTTGTTTGTGCTGACAACTACTTCTTGATTATTCGCATCAAGATAGTAAGTTTTTGTTTCAACTTCTACTACAGCATCAACAGTATCATTATATGAAGATTTAAGAGTTGTTCCATCTTCTGTTTGATAATGTACGGTAACCGAGCCTTTCTTTTCAGATCTACTCGTTACTTCAGGACTATAGGTGTAGGTGATAGTAGTATGACCACTACCTAAACGATAAGCACGAAGGGGTGTATAGGCTGTACGATAGTTATACTTCTCAGTAGCAGGGCCATTAACGGTTAGATTGAAGTAGAGTCCATACCCATCTTCTTCGTCACCTCCAGATTCATTACCAACTATGATGTCTTTATCGGGATCAAATATTGTAGCAGTAGCTGGTCTCTTTTCGGAATCCAGGATATCTTCCTTGTCTGAGTCTTCGACTCCAGGTTGACCGAGATATGAAAACGCAAGGTATCTTTTCATATTCCCTTCTGTATTTTGCAAACCTTTTTCTTTGATGTAAGCTAAATACCCTTTTAAAAAAGTTCTAGTTCCTTCATGACTAAGGTCATCGGGATTGTCTTTGTGAGCATTGATTGCCTCATAAAATTCATGAAGAGTAGATATATTATTTGCTGTAGGAAAATTCACGACATAGGTAAAACCCAGTTTGTTACGTTCACCTGTTACAAAGGTATTTTTTTCTAATACGAAAACATAATCACCTTCCTTGACACCACCATCTGTAGCGATATTCGTAGAAGTATAATCTTTTGCTGTGGCTTCTCCCGCCTTGAATGTATCTTCTAGCCATTTATCAGATGTAGTGGCTGGTGTATCGGCTAATACATATTTACCGTAAGTCCCCTTGCCAGTTTCTTCGACAATCCAGCTACGACCTCCTGGTTTAACTCCACTGTGGTTAATTTTCCCATCATTTTGAACAAGACCTTCAGAAGTTAGTTTTGCAGTCACATTTCCAAGAGTAGAGTCAGAGTATACCCCTCCTCCATCACCTGTAATTTCTACAGCTGGATCCCCGATCTTATGATAGGTAGTATTATTTTTTTCAATAGTATCTTTTCCTGCGGCACCGTGCTCTTTTGCCTTGGTTAAATCAGTATCGGTAATTTCGTTACCTGTTAATGATTTGAAGACTTTTCCATATGGTCCGTATACTTCATAATCTACCGAAATTTGTTTTTCAAAGCCTGCATCTTGATTTTTATCTTCTTCTAAAACAGTCCCATCAGTTGATACATATTTGTAGTCTACCTTACCTATTTTAGTAATGTTATCTATACCTGTTTCATTCGGTTTTGGATTAGGATCAAAATCTTTTGAAGGATAATCATACTCATAATCAGTATTCTCAAATTTCACATGTGCTGTATCTACTGTGATAGAACCCTTACTATTTGATATAGTAGTAGTTCCATCTCCGTTATCGATAATAGCAGCTTCTACAGACTGAGTGTTGACAGACAAAGCGATAGCAGCACCCATAATGAGTCCGAGAGTACCTATTTTTACTGAGTCTGAACGACCATTTTTTAATTTACGAATGGAAAAAATTTCCTTTTTATTTGACAAAATATCAAGCCTCCATATATATATATATATATATATCAACCTAGTAACTTATTGAGAAAGAAATCTAAATTGTTGATTTTAGTATATCATTTTGTTCATAATTAGACAACTTTGACGTACAAAATATTTTATCTCTTCTGTATATTACTTCCACTAACTTCTAATATCAGAAAGAGGATTGTTAAATCATTTATCGCATTGTTAAGAATTTAGAAAATCTGTGCATTATAAAAAAATAAAACACATCATATCAAGGTTTTTACTAGACATGATATGATGTGTTTTATGATTTGTTCTATTTGTACTCAGACTCCTGAGCTATTTACATCCACCCTGAGGGAATCGAACCCCCATCTCAAGAACCGGAATCTTACGTGATATCCATTACACTAAGGGTGGAAACTTGTTTTATTATAACAGAAATTTGCTCTAATAACAAGTTTTTTTCTAGTGAGATAGGCCGTTTTAGTGGGAAGCATCCCCATTCCAGATGGAGTTTTTCACGATAACATAATCAACGTGTTTAAGGTCAGCAACCTGACGTCCACCTGCATATGAAATAGCACTTTGAAGGTCTTGTTCCATCTCAGTTAAAGTGTCTTGCAGATGACCTTTGGCAGGAAGCAAGATGCGTTTGCCTTCCACATTTTTGTAAGCACCTTTTTGATATTGTGAGGCTGAACCATAATATTCTTTGAACTGTTCACCATCGACTTCAATCGTTTTCCCTGGACTTTCAATATGTCCTGCAAAGAGGGAACCAATCATAACCATGCTGGCACCGAATCGGATAGACTTGGCAATATCGCCGTGAGTACGAATTCCGCCATCAGCAATAATCGGTTTACGTGCAGCCTTAGCACACCAGCGTAGAGCAGCCAACTGCCAACCACCTGTACCAAAACCAGTCTTAACCTTGGTGATACAAACCTTACCAGGACCAATTCCGACCTTAGTAGCATCCGCACCAGCATTTTCCAATTCACGCACAGCTTCTGGTGTTCCCACATTCCCAGCAATAACAAAAGTATCTGGCAATTCTTTCTTGATGTGTTGAATCATAGAAATCACGCTATCCGCATGACCATGGGCAATATCAATCGTGATGTACTCAGGAGCATCAGCCTTGAGCTGTCTGACAAAATCATACTCATAATCCTTAACACCGACAGAGATAGAAGCAATGAGCCCTTGCTCATGCATGCGCTTAATAAAAGGAATACGTCCTGCCTCATCAAAACGGTGCATAATGTAGAAGTACCCACCTTTAGCCAATTGCTCTGCTACACTTTCATCCAAAATCGTCTGCATATTAGCTGGCACAACAGGTAGTTTAAAGGTGTGATTTCCTAAAGTGACACTTGTATCCGCTTCTGCTCGGCTTTTAATCACACATTTATTTGGAATCAATTGAATATCTTCGTAATCAAAAATTGGAAATTCATTTAACATATCGATGTCTCGTTTCTTTTGTAATGACCTACCTATGCTCTCGCATCACTACGCCTTTTCCGACGTTTCCTTAATTAATTATAAACCAAAGTACAGTTTTTGTCAAATATTTTTATAAATAAAAACATATCGTTCGGGTTTTAGTTATGTTAAAAATAAAAGAAAGAGGGGAAATTATTTTCTCCCCACTTTTTTAGTAATATTACTTTTAAAAGTTTCTTCGGAGTTTTCCATCATTTCACAAAATTCACTATAGGATGAAGACTTCTGAGGAATTTGGATAGACCATTTCTTCAACAAAGCTCCATAACCTGCTAGCTTTCCTATCTCATTATCAACAACCTTGTCCTCGCTCGGAAAAACAAGACCAGCCTTCTCAGCTTTTAAAATATAAGAATAGGAAATCAGTTGGAACAAGTCCTCACGGTTTATTCCTTTTTCAGTCAATTCCAGTTTTTTATACTTAGCATCTAAAACGATTTTTAACTCTTGATGATAAAAATCTGGATAAACTTTTCGTTCTCGACTAGAAAATACTGAAATTCCGTCCGTCTTATCTTTATTTCGTGGATGGATGAAATCTTTTGGCAACAAAGTATGAACATACTCTTCCCAAAGCCAGGCAACATCAAAAAGAATACCATGAATTTTTTGATCTTGATACCCCAAACCGTGCTTTTCTTGGTTTAGGATCATCAGACAAAGTTCTTGTAACTTTCTGTACTCGTGAAAGTATGCATGACGTATAGGTTTAGATTGATTTACCCGAATAATCTTAGCACGATCAGCTAGTTTATAAGAAGGCGTTACACGCACGATTTCAGCTACGTTTTCACGACTAGTTGAGAGATTATCTAGTACCCCTTGACCAATGCTTTTCTGGTTCTTAATGTATTCAATAGTGTGACGGACCAACTGCATGAGGGGATTATCATAGGTGAACTCTCTCGTTGTGTAGGCAATATTTCCCGTGAAAGGAAGGTTTTTCTTGAGATGCTTTCTTACATCAATCACTCCCTTAACATTACTGTCGTTATGAGAAAATCGATGGTATTCCTTATAAAGACCTTTTCGAATAGCAGCTTGTAGATACTTGGGGAAGAGATACATCAAAAGTTGATAGAGCTTATCTTCACGTGACAAAGCTACATCTAAACTAGTGAGATTGATATGAAGAACCTTTTGTAAAAGATAATGCAAAAAATGGTCATTACCTTTAATCGAAAAACGAGAGGAGATTGTTAATCTCTCCTGACCATAGCCCAGAAAACCAATCACATTTCCTGTCTTGATTTCCTGATTGACCGTTTCCAAAATCTTTTGTTTCTTATCCAAATCTGGAGAATATTGTAGGTCATTTGGAAAAATAAAGATATTGTCCTCTTTAGAAAGGTTATCCAGTGTTCTATCAAGAAGTGCTTGACTTAGTTTGGGATATTCTGCGACAAAGTCTTCTTTAGCAATTTCATGATGATTATCAGTTATCCTCATCTTTATTTTCATCGTTTTCTTCGTCACCTGTATGTTTCTGAATAGTTTGCTCATTTTCTTTTAAATCAAACGCTTTTTTCAATATTTTTAGTTTTTCAACTTCCTCATAGGAACCACGTAGATAATCTTCCAAAAGTGGTTTGAGATAATCAGACCAGAGTAATTCATAGTCAAAGTCTACATCCTGCAACTTAAGGAAATAACTTGGTCCGATATGATAATGACTATTTAATTCCTGAACGTTTTCGATAGCAACATTCAAGTTTCTTAAACGTTTTTTCGCTTCTTCAGCTTTATCACCAAGAGCAGTATCGAGCATACCTAATTGGCTTTCAGCAGTAACTTCAATAAAACGGAAACGACGACGCATAGCAAAATCAAAGGTGTCCACTGAACGGTCAATATCATTCATGGTTCCGATGATGTAGACATTCTCAGGGATATAAAATTTCTCATCAGTCTCATGTAAATTAGCATACTGAGTAGAAACACTCCCCTTTTCACCACGATAACCAGGGTCGATAGAGAAAAAGAGTTCCCCAAAAATCTTAGAAATCTCCCCACGGTTAATTTCATCGATGATGAAGACGAATTTTTTGTCAGTGTCAACCTCTGTTGGAGAAACATAATCACATAAGCCATAACTTTCTTTCATGTGATCTAAAACGATTTTTTGATAAGTTTCGTACTTTAACTTAGTCTCCTCACCCTTGTACAAAAGATACACTTTTTCTTTGGTAGCAACAGGAGAATCAAACTTCACATTCCCTTGACTATTTAAACTGGCTGGAACCGAACTACGAGGGAAGAAGTATTGTCCTTGCTTTTCATTGATAGCATCCGTTAGCTTAGCCCACGTTTCTTCAAAATTATCTTGACCTCCAATCTTCTTAGAATCTATAGCATTCTGACAAAACTTCTTAAAAATACCTTCTTTTAATTTAAAAAATATACTGCCATCCTCATTTGAATCCGGTCTTAAACCCTCAACAAAATCCGTATAATCATAAGATGGATGAAACTGTACAAAGCCGATTTGATCTTCGTTGCCTTCCGTTAACTCTTTAGCAATTTCTTTAGCAAGATAAGTTTTTCCCGTACCTGGTGCACCTCGAAGGATGAGGTTTTTGGATTTTTTTAATATACCACTATAATCAAATAAAAAATCATTCCTTAACATAGTTTCGCTTTCTAATTTTTTATACTTTTTCCAATTAGGATGATTCAAAAAATAGTCATAGTCTTGAATTATAATTTCATCACTTGCAGCAAATTTTATTAACTGGTTAGTCTCTTTAGTTCGATACTTAATATCTGATGGAAACCATATTGTTTCTTGCCCCGTAAAGAAAAACCACTCCCTCTCTATATACTCTTTATTCCAATCAACAATAATGGTATGCCCATCATCTAAAATCTCTTTAACAGTCGCCATTCCACGAATTTTCATCACAGAAACCTTTAAATCATCTTTCTTTACACAAGGTAAATTCTTCTTTTTGACATATGTGGATTTAGCAAATAAAATGTCACCTGGTTTAATTTTATTAAACAACTTTAACATTTTTTGATACTGTTTATTTTCCTCGTTGTTATGCCATCCTAATTCCCACTTTCCTTCTTTCCTGAAATATTCAAGATAATCATCATCACCAAATCTTGTACCAACAAAAAAGTAATTATTTTGTTTACTGTTCATTTGAATACTCCTTTAATTAACTTTTACAAGTAAGTTCTATTAATATATAGTTCACCTCTAGCATATCATATCTATCAAAAAATGAAAAGAATTTCTAAACAAAAAGCCCAGTGTTAGGAGCTTTAATGTCTCTTAACGCTAGACTTCTTCTCTATCCTAATAATACTCTCCCTGGCGGTAGTCCCATGAGTTAAAGGTATCTGACAGGTGCATCATGATTTTATCAATGTCAAGCCCTTTGCGGATTACAACTGGAGCTGGTGAAGTTGAGCGAGCTCCTCCTTGTTCTGGAATGAGTTTGCCGTCTTTATCGACCATAGAGACCATCACACCTTGCTCGTAGCGTGTTTCAATCGTTTTGTCAGGTTGGATAGATGCCACATAGTCATCTGCTTCAATGACAAGGTCCACTGCTCCTTCGATGCGTTCTCCGATACCTTCTACCTTACCACGGTTTCCTTTTCCAGATGGGTTTGCAGATGAGGCATAGACCATCTTGCCTTCTTCCCAAAGTTTGGCAGCCAATTGTTCACCAGCTTTCCCAAACTTGATAACGAAACAGCTAGTACCACGAACGTCAGTCATCAGTTCTTCACGGCCATCCCCATAAGCTTTCAATTTCTCAAAGGCTTCTGGTTTCCAAGGAAGGATACAACCAAGAAGAATATCTTCATCCCAATGTTTTTGGTAGAAGGCTTCAATTTCTGGATTGAGTTGTGCTAAAGCACGAAGCTCATCCATGCTACCGCAGAGAACAACACCTGGTTTGTTACGATTACGCTCTTTGGCTGCGAACTTGCGTTCAAGACCTGCCTTGTCACTAGTCATAATAATGTAACCAACTTTTGTAGGGCAAACGATACATCCGCCCTCACCTTTTAAAATGTCATAGCCTTCTTGTGAAAGTGTTCCGTTCCATTGAATGTGTTTTGTCATAGTTCTATTTCCTTTTCTATTTTTCTTCTAATCCTGCCAGTAGGCTGGTCGTTGTTTTTCATAAGCAGCAATCAAATCTTCATACTGCAAGGTAATACCGATATCATCCAAACCATTTAAGAGTTTGTGTTTCCACTCACTATCGATTTCAAAAGTGAATTCTCCAATTGGTGAGATGATTTTTTGTTGTTCCAAGTCCACAGTTATCTGGTCACTTGGTTTTAGCTGTGCTAGTTTCTCTCTAACCTCTCTGGGCTGTACAATAGGCAACATGCCATTATTGAGTTCATTATTGTAATGAATATCACCAAAAGATCCTGCAATTACGACCTTGAAACCATAGTCCGCTAGAGCCCAAGCTGCGTGTTCCCTCGAAGACCCTGCCCCAAAGTTATCCCCTGAAATGAGAATACTAGCTTTACGATATTCAGGTCGGTTAAAGACAAAGTCTGGGTCCTCAGTATACTTGTCATCCAAATAACGCCAAGCATACATGAGGTACTTACCAAAGCCTTTTTTATCAATTAACTTGAGAAACTGCTTGGGAAGGATTTGGTCGGTGTCGATGTTATCATTCATGAGAGGAACGGTCGTTCCCGTATAAACTGTAAATTTCTCCATATCCTCTCCTTACTGGGCTTCTGGCATTTTCCGAACATCTACAAAGCGCCCTGCGATAGCTGCTGCAGCTGCCATGGCTGGACTGCAGAGGTGAGTCTTAGCACCAAATCCCTGTCTGTCTTCAAAGTTGCGGTTGCTGGTTGAGGCACAGTGAACGCCATCTGGAACCTTGTCAGGATTCATCCCCAGACACATGGAGCAACCAGGGTCTCTCCACTCAAAGCCAGCATCTAGAAATACCTTGTCCAAGCCCAACTTCTCAGCAGCTCGTTTGACAGGACGAGAACCTGGGACTACGATAGCCGTTAAGTTGGGGGCTATTTTCTTTCCTTTGACAAATCGCGCAGCCAGTTGCAAGTCACTGAGACGAGCATTGGTACAAGAACCGATAAAGATATAGCCTAGTTCAATATCAGCTGGCTTTTGACCAGGCTCCAAGTCCATGTAATTGTAGGCTCGCTCATCATTCATATCCTTAATTTCTGGGAAGCTACTGTCAAAGTCAACACCCATAGCAGGATTGGTGCCCCAAGTCACCATGGGAGCCAATCCTGAGACATCCATCTGGATAACCTTATCATAAACGGCATCCTCATCACTGACAATTGTTTTCCAATCCGCCACAGCCTCTTCGAAGTCCTTTGGAACACACTCGCGTCCCCTGAGATAATCATAGGTGGTTTGATCTGGATTCATGATTCCCATCTTGGATCCAAACTCGATGGACATATTGCAGATAGTCATTCGCTCTTCCATACTCAGTGCATCAATCGCTTGCCCACGATATTCCACCACATAGCCAACTCCACAGGCAACACCGTACTTGGCAATCAAGGCTAAAATGTAATCCTTGGAATAAACTCCTTTTTGAGGGACGCCAGTGAATTCCACCAGCATTTTCTTTGGTTTAACCTGCCAGAGTGTCTGGGTAGCAAAGACATGCTCGACTTCACTGGTCCCAATCCCAAAGGCGATTGCTCCGAAAGCTCCGTGGGTTGCTGTGTGACTGTCTCCACAGACAATGAATTTTCCTGGTTGGGTCCGTCCTGTCTCTGGACCAACCATATGAACGATTCCTTGCTTTTCGGAACCGTGGGCCGCATGTTCAATCCCAAACTCCTCAACATTTTCAGCCAGCTTATCAATTTGAGCCTTGGAAATGACATCTCTAATATCGTAGATATTGACCGTCGGGACGTTGTGGTCAAAGGTTCCAAATGTCAAGTCTGGCCGTCTCAATCTGCGACCTGCATCTCGTAGTCCTTGAAAAGCCTGAGGGCTGGTCACTTCATGAATATAGTGCTGGTCCACATACATGAGTTGGGGTTGCCCCTCTTCTCCTGTGATGACATGACGGTCCCATAATTTATCAAAAATCGATTTTCCTGCCATCCATTACCTCCAAATAAAATATAAGGCTACTAGTGTGGACACCATACCAAGAAACCAAACTGTTTTAAAATACCATTTTCGAGTCTTGTGATGAAAGATGATTCCTGCTAACCAGGCCCCAAAACCACCACAAGTAAAGGCTAAAATGAGTAAGATTTTCTCAGGGATGCGCCACGCTCTTCTTCTTGCCTTAGATTTGTCAATGCCATAAATGATGAAAATCATGACATTCCAAATCAAGAGGGCAAGAGTAATTTTTTCATCTAACTTCATAACCTTGCAATAATAGCTTCCGTCATTTCCTTGGTCGAAGCCTGACCTCCTATATCTCTCGTTAAAATACCAGCTGCCAAACTTGTCTCAACAGCATGCTCGATACGCTCTGCATCCTCATAACGTCCAAAGCTGTCTCTCAGCATCATGGCCACTGATAAAATCATGGAGATAGGATTGGCAATTCCTTGACCAGCAATATCAGGTGCTGAACCGTGAATAGGTTCATAGAGACTTGGTCCATTTTCAGAATGACTGGCTGATGGCATAACTCCAAGTGTGCCAGATAGGACGCTTGATTCATCAGAGAGAATATCTCCAAAAAGATTCTCCGTCACGATGACATCAAACTTGGCAGGATTGGTAATCATGAGCATGGCAGCTGAGTCCACTAACTGGTGTTCCAAAGTCACATCTGGGAAATCCTGTGAGACCTTCTCAGCTACTTTCCGCCAGAGTTTTGAAGTCGCTAGAACATTTTGCTTATCGATACTAGTAACGATTTTTCTGCGATTTCTTGCAATTTCAAATGCCTTACGAACAATCCGCTCTACTTCTTCATAGCTGTAGTCGTTGATATCACGCGCTTTCCGCTCTTCAAGGATATGATCCCCAAAGTAAATCCCGCCTGTCAACTCCCGCACAACGACAAAATCTACACCAGAAATTCGTTCTGGTTTTAGTGGTGACAAATGCTTGAGACTATCAAAGATTTTTACAGGGCGAATATTGGCATAGAGATTGAGTTCCTTACGGAGAGTCAGCAGGCCTTGTTCAGGGCGAACCGCTGCTCCATCATACTGGGGACTACCGATAGCCGCTAGGAGAATGGCATCTGCTTCACGACATACATTGAGGGTTTCATCAGGTAAAGGATGCCCTGCAGCATCAATACCTGCACCTCCAAAAGGTCGTTTGTCTATTTCATAGTCAAAGCCTGTTTTTTCAGCTAGAGCTTCCAGAATCTCTAAACCAGCCTCCATGATTTCTGGGCCAATTCCGTCCCCTGCTAGAGCTACTATTTTCTTTGTCATAGCCTTCTCCTTTACACACTAGGCATATCGCGGTAAGAAACACTGCGTCCCATCTCACCAGCATTCTCTTTTTGAACAAAAGTATTAGCGTTTATATAGGCAATAGCCGAAGCCTTCAACACATCGAAATCAAGCCCTGCTGCATTAAAGATGGTTTCTGTATCTCTGTTTTCAACAGTGACCAAAACCCGAGCCTGGGCATCAATTCCATCTGTCACCGCATCAATGGTATAGGATACCAAGCGAGTAGATTGATTAAAGAACTTGTCGATAGCATTAAAGATTGCTTCAACAGAACCTTGCCCTGTCGCATTAAATTCAACTTTCTCACCATCCATATTGGCTAGGCTTACGAGCGCTTCAATATCATTATCTGCATGGGTTTGAAGTTGTAAATCATCAAAATGGAATCCTTCTGGATTTTCAACCATGGTTCCAGCGACCAGCGCACGAATATCTGCATCTGTGATTTCTTGTTTCTTATCTGCCAGAGCCTTGAACTTAGCGAAGAGTGGTTTGATGTCCTCTTCTGTAAAGTCTAGGGCCAATTCTCTTAGTTTCTCAATAAAGGCATGGCGACCTGACAATTTTCCAAGCGGAAGACTGTTACTCTTGACACCAACCAATTCAGGTGTAATGATTTCATAGGTAAGAGGATTTTTAAGGACTCCGTCTTGGTGAATACCAGACTCGTGAGAAAAGGCATTACCACCAACCACAGCCTTGTTTTTAGGAACTGGAATTCCTGAGAAGCGTGAAACCATTTCTGACGTATTGATAGTCTCATTTAGAACAATACTGGTTTCTGCTTGATAGTAATCTTGACGAATATTGAGGGCAACTGCAATTTCTTCCAAAGCAGCATTACCAGCTCGCTCCCCGATACCATTGATGGTTCCTTCGACACGTCCTGCTCCGTTCTTGACAGCAGCAAGGCTATTAGCTACTGCCATTCCGAGGTCATCATGACAGTGAGGCGAATAGACAATCTGACGTTCCGCCTTGACATTCTCAATCAAGTATTTGAAGATAGCTCCGTATTCCTCTGGTGTGGTAAATCCTACCGTATCAGGAATATTGATATAAGACGCCCCTGCGTCTACCGCTGTTTGAACGACTTGTAGGAGAAAGTCCAACTCCGTTCTAGTCGCATCCTCAGGAGAGAATTCGACCACTTCAAACTTAGAACGGGCATAAGAAACATGCTCCTTAATAGCTTCCAAAATCTCTTCCTTGCTCTTATTGAGCTTATACTTGCGGTGAATCGGACTGGTAGCGATAAAGACGTGAACCTGTGGATACTTGGCGTCCTTGAGGGCCTCATAACAAGCATCAATATCAGACTTGACAGACCGTGCCAAACCAGTCACTGCCGTTTTCTTCAAAGCCTTAGCAATCTCCTGTACTGCCGTAAATGAGTCTGGGCTAGCTGCTGGAAAACCAGCTTCTATGGCTGAAATGCCCCATTTCTCCAGCTGCCTTGCTATGGCAATTTTTTCTTTGATTGAAAAGTTAACACCGGGTGTCTGCTCTCCATCCCGAAGGCTGGTATCTAGAAATTCAACTGTTCTCATAAGATTTCCCCTTTTCCAAATGTGATTTTTAAAAAAACATCTCGCTCAGAAACCCAAGCGAGATGTTGATTTACTCCCGCTTGGTAAGCCAAACAGGACTAATGCTTTTTGCACTAGCCCGAGTACCTCAACAACAAAGCAAATTGATTAAACTTAGCTGTTTTCATGTTTGACTTTCTCCTTCGTTTGATATCTTGTTTAGTATTTTAGCATAGGCAAAAGCACTTGTCAAGAAAAAATCAAATATTTTCTGAAAATTTCTTCAGTAGAGAATATTTTGCTAATTGAAAGTTCTTGAAAAATCTTGAAATGTATCATTTTTTAGAAGTTAAATTCCAACTTTTTTCTATCAATTCCAGTACCATTTCATCTGACAACGTATCATCAAAAGCCACACTAATCCAGTAGCGTTTGTTCATATGAAAGGCTGGATAAATTCCCTTTTTTGAAAGCAAATCTGCTACTTGGTCGTGTTTGAGATTGACTGCTTCGACTAGACCTTCTCTACCTTTTTCCAGCTTATCCCAAGAGATTTTCATCAAGACGGCATACCACTTTTTATTACTTTCATGTCTTAAGACTGCCGTATCAGGTGATTTTTCCCACAGATACTCCAACTGATTACCATACTTTTCCTGAATCTGAGCCATGATACGCTTAGTCTGAGGACAGATAAAATCTTGTACATCAAAACAAGCCTTCCGAATCTGGTAGAGAATCTCCAGACAAGCCTCACGGACACTTGCAACAAAACTTCCTGTCATACTTTCCATATGAACTTGAGGATAGAGGTCACCCGTTTCCTGATCAAAGACCTGAAAACTCACATTATCAGCAGTGATGGACACAGTCATGACAAAGTCGCCCTGCAAAATCTGGCTGCTATAATTCCAGACTTCCCCATTTTCTACAAAACCAAAAGCTTTAGCCTTTTCGTGATTAAACTGATAGGATTTAAAAATTTCAAACATAAGTGAAAACTGCTACCCAAAGCTAGCAGTTCCTTTCTATTTTTTAAAAGACAACCTTAGTTCCGTGCAATTGTGTCACGCCCAGCTGGTCAATAAAGGTTTGACGGTTGTCAAGGTCAATCCCCCCACCTGGTAGAATTTCAATTTTACCTTTAGCGTGCTCCAAAATTCTGTGATAGTGAGCAAAACGTTTGTCTAGTGAATCTCCAGACACACCAGCGCGAGTTAGGATACGAGTGACACCGGCTTGGCTGAGCCAGTCAATAGCCTCCAACTGCTCTTCATCACTCAATTCATCAAAGGCCATGTGGAAGACAATTTCCATTCCTTTTGATGCAGCAATTAACTTTTCAAGATTAGGCTTATCCAACTTCTTCTCAGCAGTTAAAGCCCCAAATACAACCCCTTGACTTCCAGCCTGAGCAGTCAAGCGAATGTCTTCTAGCATAATAGCAATTTCTAGGTCATTGTAGACAAAGTCGCCACCACGTGGACGAATCATAGTCATGATGGTCGTATCGTAGTTAGCTGCCAATTCAACCGCTGCCTTGGTCACTCCATAGCTTGGTGTTGTTCCCCCCACTGCTAGATTATCACAAAGTTCGATTCGACGAGCTCCAGCCTGCATCGCTTTTTCAAGCAAGGTCACATTTTCAGCACAAAATTCGTAAATCATTTGATTCTCCTTGAAGATTACTTTAAATTCATTATATCATATTGTTGTGAATATGCTTTCATTTTTATCAAGGCAAATAACTACTATTTTAACTATTCTTTGTCTGGAATGACCTTGAAGAGATAATAAGTGATAAAGGTGGTCAAGGCTCCCAGACCGATTTTGACTGGTAAGAGAGGGGCAAAATAAATGGAAATTCCCATCAAGATGTAGATAGAAACGATGATTTTTTTCTTACGTTCACGCGCAATTGACTTTGTTTCCCGAAAATCAGCTACATATGTTTGATAGAGCTTGGTATGATAAAGCCAGTCTTCGAAGCGCTTGGAACTTCTGGAGAAACAAGCAATAGACAACAAAAGAAAAGGCGTTGTAGGCAACAAGGGTAAAACAACCCCAACAATTGCCAAGGCCAGTGATAAAAAACCAATTATCAGATAGATAAGACGCATAACTACTCCTAATTAAAATAATCTTCTTCTAGTTTCGCATACAATGATGAATTTTGTCAAGTTCTAACCAAAAAGAGCCTGAAATTCACTTTCGGGCTCCTCCTCTTATTTAATCTTTTCTTCCTCGTAGTCACCCTTGCTACAAACAACCTGCTTGCCACCACCACGGACTTTTTTCTCCATGAGGAAGTTGCCACATTTTGGACAATCACGACCAACAGGCTTGTCCCAAGAGGTAAATTCACATTCTGGATAGCGATTGCAACCATAGAAGAGACGATTGCGTTTGGTTTTACGCTCAATGATTTGTCCCTGATGACAACTTGGACACTCAACACCAATCTCTTTCACGATTGCTTGGGTATGACGGCAATCTGGGAAATTGCTACAAGCGTAGAACTTACCAAAACGACCAAGTTTAATGACCATTGGACTGCCACACACTTCACAGTCAAATCCAGCTGCTTCATCCTTAATCTGGATTTTTTCCATTTCTTCTTCAGCCTTGGCAACCTCTTTAGAGAATGGTTTGTAAAAGGCATCAATGACCCGTTGCCACTGCTCTTTTCCGACTTCGACGTCATCCAGTTTGCCTTCCATTTCAGCTGTAAAGGTCACGTTTACGATATCTGGGAAATATTCAACGATGAGCTTGTTAACAATTTCTCCCAACTCTGTCGGTTCAAAACGTTTGGCTGCAAGGCGAACATAATAACGTTTCTGAATGGTTTCAATGGTTGGCGCGTAGGTTGACGGACGTCCAACCCCATTTTCCTCCAAGGTCTTAATCAGTGTCGCTTCAGAATAACGAGCAGGCGGTTGGGTGAAATGTTGCTCTGGTTTGCTATTGACCTGTTTGACCACATCTCCAACAGCCATATCCGGTAACATCTTATTCTTGTCAGAATCATTGTAAATGGCCAGATAACCATCAAACTTAACCTGACTACCATTAGCAGCAAATTGAACCCCATTTTGCGATAATTTTACAGCCATAGTATCAAAGACAGCAGCTGTCATCTGGCTGGCCACAAAACGATTCCAGATAAGGGTATAAAGCTTGAGCTGATCCTTATCCAGATACTTAGCAATACTTTCAGGTGTATTAAAAACACTAGACGGACGAATAGCCTCATGGGCATCCTGAGCACCTGATGCATTTTTGACCTTGCTACCGTGCTTAGAATACGTGCTACCAAAACGGTCCGTAATGAAACTTGCCGCCTCATTTTGCGCTACTGGACTGATACGGGTCGAATCGGTACGCATATAGGTAATCAAACCTTGAACACCAGAACCGATATTGATCCCTTCATAGAGCTGTTGAGCAACCATCATGGTCTTTCGAGTACGGAAATTGATTTTATTGGCAGCATCCATCTGCATTGATGAAGTGGTATAAGGTAATGGAGCATTGCGCTTGCGCTCTTTCTTATCCACCTGATCTACTGAAAAATCTTTACTGGTCAGACGAGACAAGACTTCCTTAACCTCATCATTGCTAGTCAGTTTCAGCTTTTTGCCATCTACTCCATAGAAGGAAGCCTGAAATTGCTTGGTTCCCTTTTTAAAGACGCCATCAATT
The DNA here is from genome assembly GCF_013276615.1 of Streptococcus sp. 1621. Classification (NCBI taxonomy): domain Bacteria; kingdom Bacillati; phylum Bacillota; class Bacilli; order Lactobacillales; family Streptococcaceae; genus Streptococcus; species Streptococcus sp. 1621. The sequence goes on along the minus strand of NZ_VMLJ01000004.1, from coordinate 3,943 downwards.
GTCCAGTATTCTTCTGGCTGGAAGGCATTGATTTCATTTTCACGGTCAATGATTAACTTAAGCGCAATGGACTGTACGCGCCCTGCTGACAAGCCCTTCTTAACCTTCTTCCACAAAATAGGCGAAATCGAATAGCCTACCAAGCGATCCAGGACACGACGAGCCTGTTGGGCATCAACCAAGTCCATATCAATCTTACGAGGTTCTTTAAAAGCATTTTTGACAGCATCCTTGGTGATTTCATTGAAGACCACACGGTTGGCATCATTTTCATCCAAGTTGAGAATATGGGCCAAATGCCAAGAAATCGCTTCTCCTTCACGGTCCGGGTCACTCGCCAGAAAAACTTTATTAGCTTTTTTAGCTTCTTTTTTCAAGTCATTGATGAGAGGACCTTTTCCTCGGATATTGATATATTGCGGTTCATAATTATTTTCAATATCGACTGACATACTGGATTTCTTCAAATCACGGATATGCCCGACACTGGCTAAAACCTTGTAGTTTCTGCCGAGGTATTTTTCAATCGTCTTGGCCTTAGCAGGTGACTCCACGATTACTAGATTTTTTTTAACTGTTGATTTTTTCTTTTTTGTTGCCGTAGCCACAGTATCACACCTTTTCAAAGTAATAAACTTTATAAAGTGTAAACCATTTTTTGAACCCTGTCAAGACTTACCTACTATAATAGAAGAAAAGTTTATACTTAAGACCACAATCTTCCTTTGAGATACATAGAAGACTCACGAAAAAAACCAGCTATTCTCAAGAAATTATTGCTCCTCGGACTCTGTATCAAATTTATTAGCCTTTTCCTTTTCTTTTGCTTCCTTATCCTTGATATACTGGAAGAAATATTCCACCAGTTCTTCCTTGCTAAGTTGTTCTGAATCAGACAATTGGGAAACTTGAACAGAAACATCACTTAAACCATAGTCCCCCCTCTTACTTGAAATCATATCGAGTTCTTCTTCTGTCAAATAATTTCCTGAGATGGTTAGCTTTAGGGTATGAGTCTTTTTAGAATATGTTTTTTTCAAAATATTATGCCCCTGAAACTGCTCTGATATAAATTTATTAAGGGACTCTTTTTTCAACGTTTCTCTGACTAAAGTCGTTGCAGAGATGAAACTCGGAATCATCAGCAAAACAGCAACTAAAAGCAAAATCCTGCGCATTTTAGAGTCTTCTTCATTATCTCTAAAATAGTGCTTCTTAACCATCATCAACCTGACACCTATATAAGTCGCAATGACAATAAAGCTACAATTGATGAGGAATAGGTAAGAGGAGCCTATGATAAATTTTAGATTAGCAGAAGCAATAGCATAACCTACCGTACAAAGAGGAGGCATCAAGGCGGTTGCAATCGCGACACCAGGGACAATATTATTGGTCTCTTTTTTCCTAGCACCAATAATACCTGCTATCCCTCCTACAAAAGCAATGAGAACATCCCAAATAGTCGGAGAGGTTCTAGCAACAATCTCCGAACTAGCATACGAAATAGGAGAAAGATAAAAATAAAGTGTTGAAGCTATTAAACTGGCAAGAATTTGAATAGCTAATATTTTAAAAGATTTTCTTAACAATTTAAAATCAAATATAGCTAGAGAGAGTCCTACTCCCAGAATAGGTGTCATCAAAGGAGAGATTAACATGGCTCCAATAATCACGGGAGTCGAATCCATATTTAATCCGATAGAGGCGATAAGCATGGCACATAGCAAAATCGCTAAATCACTTCTGGAGAGTTCTAATTCTTCATATATTTTATTTCTAAATTCTACCAACGAGTACAGTTTATTATTTGTCACAAATGTCTTCCTTTCCTAGCTAACTAGTCGCTAATACTCTTCGAAAATCTCTTCAAACCACGTCAGCTTCACCTTACCGTATAGATGTTACTGACTTCGTCAG
>NZ_VMLJ01000004.1:0-1997 GCF_013276615.1 Streptococcus sp. 1621 | reverse complement strand
TTTTCATTGAGTATAAAATCCTAACAAACTCAATGCTTTAGTAGTCTGATATGCCAATCTCATGAGGTCTTTTTATCATTTTCCATCATATCCTGACGCAAATGTCTACTGATGTCTCTCATCAGCTTCATTTCTAGTAAATGAAAATCAAGCTCGGAAACTCACCATAGCTTGCTCAAAACACAGCAAGGCAAAGCTGAACTGACTTAAAAAGATTTCCGAAAAGTATCATCATCAATTTCAGACCATTTTTTATAATAACCATTTTATTTTTATCTGTCAAGGTCTTTGAATTCTTTCTTAACAAACCGCTTACAACCTCTACTCTTGAAGAATTTATTTTTCCTTACTGACAAGATTTTAGATGATAAGCCTCCCTAACAGTAAGCTGACCAAGATTAGTCGCAAGCAACTCTCCTTTCTCAATTACACTAAATTACTTTCCTTCCTATGGGAAAAGTCCTCCACTCTACTTATTCACTTAGAAAAAACGCATAATATCAAGTGCTGAAAAAACTGATACTATGCATTTTATTGTGGGGATATTTACTTCATTTTATCTTGAAATTAATTTTTTCTCAGAATTCTAGCTTAGGCCATTTTTAAAATTCAAATTCCGCAAGAACATCCTGCCCACTTGTGACCAATTTTGCTCCTTCTTGAATCAAATGATGGCAACCATCTGATAATCCATCTAAAATGCTACCAGGAATAGCAAAAACATCGCGTCCTTCTTCCATTGCCCTCTCACAGGTAATAAGACTACCTGAGCGCATCTTAGCCTCTGCTACAATCACACCACGGCAAAGTCCAGCGATGATGCGATTACGGGCAGGAAAATGAAATTTCAGAGGTTGTTCACCAGGTCCATACTCACTGAGAATCAGATGATCATTGCCGATGTAGTCTTGCAAGCGTTTATTGGCTTTAGGATAAAACACATCCAGACCTGTTCCAATCACTGCAATGGTTTTTCCGCCATTCTGAAGAGCAGCCATATGCGCTGCTGTGTCAATCCCCTTGGCTAATCCACTGACAATAACCAGTTCATTTTCCAAGCCCTGAATGACTTTTTCAACTGACTTAGCTCCCTGTTTGCTACAAGCACGACTTCCTACGACTGCTACCTTCGGAAATTTCAAGAGATCCAGATTTCCCTTGTAAAATAAAAGCACGGGTGCATCGTATATTTCACTCAAATCCCAAGGATAACAGTCGTCTAAAATAGAGAAAGATGGAAATTTTTGAAACTCCTTCTCCAAATGCGCATCGTCTATCTGAAAATAACGTTCCATAAAAACAGCTGGATTTCGGCAACCTGATATATCTGCAATATCACCCAACAAAAGCTCCTGATCAACATTTTCACCGTATTCTAGGACTTTCAAAATCTGTTGATTTGTCAAACCTGATTTTTTTAACTTATAGATTTCATAGTTTGTGATTTTCATAAATAGCTCCATTTCTTTTTCTACTCATCTATTTATTCGTAAAAAATCAAAAAACATCCGACTATTTGTAATCCCCCAATAATGAAGTATATTGAAAAATCTCCAGACTAGAGAACTCATTGACGGTTCCTAATCTGGAGATTTTATTATTTCCTCATCATAGCTACAAAGCTACTCACTCAGTTCCTGAAAGTAGTGTTTTCTTCAAAACTAGGCTTCTTATTTGAGTTGACTAAGAACATTCTTGATTTCAGAAATTAGTTCTGCTTCTTTTTGAGAATCTTTTTGATGGCTATCTACAAAAAGTCGTGCTTCATCAGCTAATTTCTTAGCCTTGTTTAGAACTTTTTTGTCCTTGTCGCTAGCCTCTAGCTCAACTACAAGCTGGTGCAATTCTCTTGAAAGCTTATCTAGTTGAGAGGATTTTTTACGAGCTACTGCAAAGAGGAGAGCTCCTAGAAGAGAAAGAACTGCAGCTCCTAAGACACCATATAGAGGGACTTCTGTCTCATTTTTAGCTCCCTTGGTAATTTCTGCTTCTTTATT
>NZ_VMLJ01000039.1:17982-44781 GCF_013276615.1 Streptococcus sp. 1621 | reverse complement strand
CCCTCCCCTAGAAAACCCAACAATCTGGAAAAAAGCAGGTCTAGCATCTACAGCCCTCACATCTACAGGTCTGACCTCTACCGGACTCGCCACTCCAGACGGAGCTGTAACTGAGCAACCAACCGGAGGGAACCGTCGTAGAAGAGGAGGCTTGAGCGCGGCAGCACCAGCTGCAAACTCAGTCAATCCATCTGCTGGAGGGAACGCAACTACTCCTGGAGCTGGCTCTCAAACTACTCCACAGACGCTCCCAACCTACACAAATACAGAAGGTAAAAATGGCGTTTATGGCTTAAAAGATGAATTAGAGTTCATCACTGAGCAACTCCGAGCTAACGGAGCATCAGCAGATAAAATCCAAGCAGCCAAGGCAGCTGCTGATAAGTTCAATGAAGCCTTCTCTAAAGGCAATACCATCAGTCAAGAAGATTTTAATGCTGCCTTAGCAGATCTGAAAAAATCTCGTGGACTGATCGAAGGGGTACTTCGTGAAAATGATGTGAATGCAGGAGAAGTAACAGGACCTGTAAATCCAGCCGAGTCTGCAACTCCAAGTGAAAACAATGTAACTATCCAACCAAGAAGCAACACTAGAGGATGGTCAGGTTTCCGCAATGTGCCAGCAGGAGTACAAACACGTGCGGCTCGTTCAATTGAGGAACGTTCAGGGGAAAATCGCGTAGGACCAGGAAGTTACTTTATTGATAAGTACACCAGTTACTTTGATGAAGGTGATGACTCAACATCTCCATACGACAAGTACACTTATGTGTATTACAATGTTAAACGACAAACTTCTGCAGGTAAAGATGACCCTGTGGTAGACATCTTGAAGTATTTGCGTGAAAAAGTTACTAAAGTAACGGCAGATCTATCTAAAGGCGTTAAAAACGGAATTGACTGGGAAATCACAGTTAATCCTGATCGTAAAAATCTCCAAAATATGAGTTTCTTCTTTACTCTTCCTAAAGGGCAAAGTTTGGTTAGAAATAGCTTTACCATTACTAGGGTGACGTCTACTGAAACTCGTTCCTTTTCATCTCCTGGAAGTGGTAATGATGATGAGATAACTGCCAGCTTGAAAGCTGCAGGTCTGACCGATGTAAGTAAAGGGACTCCGGATAGAACAAATGCTCGGAAACCAACTAAATTTCTAAATTCTGTTTATGACTATGAGGTGTCAACCCTTAATGGCTTAGCTAGACAAGGTGTTTTCCTTCAGAGAGATCATGAATCTTCGGATGAAAGAACTCTTGGAAACAAGAAGTTTGACCAAATTGAGAAAGATACGCAAACCGTCTACTATGGTCAACTAGGGGCTATAGAAAACGGCGTTTACTCTGCAGACCCAACTGCTACTTATAAAATCACCTTTAGAACGGAAGGTAGCAATGAGATACCTAACTTAAGCTACCTATCTGGTCTCAAGGGGGTGGATGTAAACAGTAGAGGGAACCCGCGTAGACTATTAGTCCAACAATGGTATGCTCGGACGAAAGACGAAATAGACGATACAGACAGATTTAAGTTTAAATTAGCGGGGAATACTTACTATAAGATTGACCAACATAAGGCTTATATCCAGAACTTTAACGATGATGGGACAAGACTTTATAATGAAGGTGCAAATACTGTCTATCAGTATAGTCGCTATTTTAATAAACCGCTGAATACTGGCGTGAGAGGAGTCTTAACGTCTGGGGCGGGTTCTTACGCTAGTACATTCAACATTGACATACCATCTTACGGGGACTACTATAATGAAGCGGATCAGCTATTAGATCATGAAAATCAGGGTAAGTTTCAAGCGAATAATAAAGGTCAAACTTTTAAACTCTACAAAGAAGGTTCTAACAAAGAATTAAGTCCTAGAGACTTGACTCTTGATGCTATTTCTACTCCAGGTGTTCATTCCTACAAGTATATTAGAACCTTCAGTGATGGTTCTACAGACTCTGATACTTTCCACTTTGTTACAAAACCGAAAACTCCAACCTTAGATACAGACTTGAGCAATCTAGGGACGGTCAACCCTGTCACGATCACGGCTAGTAATGGAACATCTGGCAAGAAAATGGTTCTTTATCGCAAACTAGCTAATGGCAGTTTGGAAGAAGTGGCGAATGCAAATGCAAATGCATCAGGAGTTGCAACCTTTACAAATGTAACCCTACCAGCCTTGGGAACTTATCTTGTTAAAACGGTTGTGGCTGGACACTGGTTAGATGTACACAATAACAATGAAAAACATGAAACTGTAGAGTCAGACCCATCAGACGAGAAGACGACTCGTAAGATTGAAATAGGCGTCAGCACAGGAAATGTACCGGGTACAACTAAACCTAACCTAAAAGATGAGAAGGTTATCCCGTATCCAGCTAATCAAGTTGTGACAAATAATAGTGTTAAGTTTATCGCTAGAGGTTATAAGAACATTAAGAACTTAGTCGTTACAGGTGCGGAAAATATCGTAGCTGCCAACGAATGGCGTACAGAGGGACTAAATAGCCAAGAAGCGACTATTAGAATAGAGAAACGAAACGGTTTTGATGGCAATAAACGTGGGGTTTATGAGTTGACTGTAACGGCAACTGCAGAAGACAACACAATCACTACCTATAAAACCCATCTCTTTATTCCGCCGACAGCAGGAAGTTTCGAGACGACTAGTGATGACCTACGTGAAAAAGCCAATAGCAAACCACAAGTGACAGCAACAGGATTCTTAGCCAACCCAGCAACTTTGCCAGATTACGAGTGGAAAGCTTACTTGGTAAAAGGAGGTCAAAACAACCCTAACTCTTTTGTCCAGGAAGCCCAAAATTATACGGTAGTAGCCGCTACTAATATTCAAGCTAACGGGAAAGCGGTCTTTAATGAAGCTGACTATCGTCAAACGGAGATCGGAACAGATAATTTACGTTTGGTAACAGCTCTGGTAAAAACTGGGACTGACCAGGTGTTTGAAAATCTCAACTCTAGTCTGAGTGAGAGCACAATCAAGGCTACCGTTCCTCGAACAGACTATACCCAAAAACCAGGACGCTTAACCTTTATCCAAGGGGAAACACCTACCTGGGGAAATCCTAGGGACTACTTCACCTATGGAGACGGCTCTGCTATCGGGACAGATAAAACTTTCTTATGGAAAGAGGATCCTCAGACTTTTAATGTTATTGCACCTAAAAATCCTGATTTAACAGTAGGTACTGGAAAAACTGTGGATGTCTTAGCGTCTTATCCTGGACGCGGTATTATAACACTGAAGTTGACTTATGATGTAGTCGCACCTGTAACCCCTAAGAACAGCATGTATACGGTCAAAGGAAAAGACTTTGTCAAACCAAACACTACGACTGCGGCAGTAGCATCAGACTTCTATAACAACACCCAAGGTAAGATTATCGCGTGGAAGGCTGGCTCAGATCCAAATAAAAATGCGGCTGCGGGTCAAAACCATACAGCAACAGCGATTGTGACCTATCCAGGAGTGGATAGAAACGGTCAGCCTATTACTAGAGAAGTTACTACAAACTATACGACAGTTAATACAGTTCTGGTAAAAAATGTCTTCACTGCTACTCAAGATGGCAAGTTGACAACAGGAAACGACTCTGAGGCTTCAAGCTATACACGAGCAGAAACAGGTTCAAAAACGCATATCCAAAGCGAAGAGTTTGTCACTACAAGTCGAACAACTGCGACAGCTCCATCAACTGCCAAGGCTGGAAGTCTCAATAAAGAGATTGAAGTCACTTACGATAATGGTCAGACCCAAAACCTCGGGCTTGTTACCAGCGTGACACCAAGCGCTCCGACTATTACAAGTGATTTGCGCGACAAAGCAGGATTGACAAACCAAACAATCACAGTGTCTAACGTCCCAGAAGACGGCACGGTAGAAGTGAATCTAACCGCTAATGGCACAACGATTCCAAATACCACTGTGAGACGTGTTGGAAGCCTAGCAGAAGTTACTGTCAGAGGGGAATTGCCAGCTGGAACCATCAAGGCAAGCACAAAAGTAACCAATAATACTTACTCCTATACAGAAGGAAGAGGTAAAGATATAGCCTTAACCTCTCCTGAGAGCGACGCTCAAACTTCAACCTATAAACTGGCTACCAAGAAGATCTATACTGTCAAAGATGATGCAGCGAACTTTACAGCTTCAGATTATGTTTATTGGGATAAAAATGGCACAAAAACGGCTCTACCGCAAGGAACAACCGTAACATGGGTTCGTTCAGTTGCGACAACGACAGCCGGCGAACAAAATTATCAAGTAACCGTACGTGTTCCCAACCAGGCAGAGACGACCTTGAACGTCCCAGTTAAAGTTTATGATAAGGTGACGCTCAAGGCACCAACATATACCAATGCCAAGGGGAAATTAGAAAACGGAGACAATGCAGCAGGCTATGTAAATGGGGTAACTCAGGGAGTGACAGTTGCATGGCAAGGAGGCCGAGTGCCAGATGTCAGCCAAGCAAATCCAAATCTAAAAGGCAATATTGAAGTTTCGTATGCTACAGATGACGCTGCAAATCCGATTAAACGAACCTTGCAAGTGAATCTACCGACTTATAGCGCAACTCAGACAATCTTTACGAAAGAAACGACGGTAGGAACACCATTTAATAATCCTAATACTTATGACAATTTTACCCATGATTATCCAGTCCCAGGCAATAGGGCAGTTAAAGCTTATTGGGTAGGAGGCAATTCAATTAGGGATGTCACGGCTACTACTTTAGGAAAAGTAGTGGCTGGGATTGAGGTTTATTTCCCAAATCCAGATGGATCGCCGGGCTATAATCAAAATCGAAAACAAGTACTGAATGTTACCTTTATTGTGAAACCTAAGACTCCGTCTATAGATGAAGCATCGGTTAGTGGAAAAGCTGAGACCAACAATCCAACAGTAACCATTAACAATGTGACACCAGGAACAACGGTTGAGCTCTACAACGGCGATACGAAAATTGGTTCTGTAGATGTACCGAAAACTGGAAATGAAACGGATACATCAACGAAGACGGCGAATATAACAGTAAACGGAGTGTTACCATACACGACAAATCTTCGTGCTAAAACCATTTACCAACCAAACAATCCTGATCAAAACGTAGCGTCTGACTTTAGTGCTAGCGTTAGAAGCACAACTCAAGCCCCACAGGCACCTACAGTGTCTCAAAGTCCAGAAGACTTGGTTGTAAAATCAGAAGTGGGACAAGATGGCGCTACGAAAGCGACCTTGACCTATATCAATGCCGATGGCGAGACCAAAACAGTAGGCTTTACGAAAAATGGAGGTTACTGGGATAAGGATAATGCCAATGCTGACACTACAGTGTCCATTATAAATGGTACAAACGGAAGAGGAGAAATCCAAATCCAACCAGATACAGCTAGAGCAGGATCGACTGTAACAGTTGTACAGAAGACAGACAAATCGGCTATTAGTGCCCCGGGAACTACCAGGGCTTTGGGACGCTTAAATGGCTTGACAAATACAGCTCAAGCAGATGGTTCTGTGGAAATCCGTGTTCCGGAAGCTGCGACTCGTATGAGTTTGACCTATACACCACAAGGTCAAACAGCACCTAAGACATTAGAATATACCAAAACGGGATCAACCTGGACATCACACACTGGAACAGAAATCTATTCACTTGATCGTAAGATTATTATTCCGAAAGCTAATGTTGCGGATGGCTCAACAGTTTCGGTCATCGCATCCAATGACAATAGTACAACTACTACTGTAGAAAGCAAAGCCAAGTTTGAACAACCGAGCGGAACAACTAGTACTACACGTCAAAACGGAGATGTAGAAGTTACATTACCGACAGATGCAGAAAAAGTAACCTTAACTTATAAGAATAAACAAAATACCAATGCCACAGTAACACTGGTTAAAGAAGGAACTAATTGGACATCTTCAACAAACTTACCAGATGGTGTCAGTCTAGCAAATGGTAAGGTTACGCTTGATTATACAAAAGTAAATAGGGATACAAATATCACAACGGCCTCTACTAGAGGAAAAGGTGATGTTGAATCTAAAGCAAATAACCAAAGTTATGCTATTCCAGAACACACAGCTCCGACGACCCAAAACGTTGTCATCGCTGCCGGTGCGACACCTACAAATGAGCAGCTAGCTACAGGTGTAACAGTCGCAACCAAACAATCCGTTGTAGCTAAAGACCCACAAACCGCTATTGCTGCAGGAACGACTAAAGTTGTTGCAACTACCTTGACTTACCAAGATGGGTCAACAGAAGATGTAAATATAACGGTTAAATCAAGACCAAATACTCCAACAGTAACTAAGAGTCGAGAAAATCTTGTTGATGAAGCTTTGGAATCTACAGCGCGTAGCATTTCAGGAACAGCAGCTCCAAGGGCAACTGTAACAATCACCTTGCAAGATGGAACACAGCGTACTGCGCAAGCGGATGAAAACGGTGCATGGAGTTATGCTCTAAAAGATAGAGAAGTGTTATCATATACACCTAATGGTTTTAATAACAATAGAACGGATACTCTAGGGGTTAATGCAACTCGTGTTAAAGTTTCGCAAACGGTAGACAATATTTCTTCTGCTGAAAAAGAGATAGATGTTTATCTAGGAAATGCCAATGTAGTAGGAGCGGTAGCGGCTGGTCGTGATATTGATTTGAGCATTCCGCACGATGCGTACACAGTGGCAGTAAAAGTAGCAGGTAGGGGAAGTGATATCGGAATTACTCGAGATGCTACAGGAAACTGGAGAATTGTGGATGCTAGAGATCGTGATGCTATAGAGATTGTTCAAGGTAGTGCGAATCAGGATCCGAGTCGCATAAATCTAACACTTAGGTTGAAAAATACCGATCCAGCAAGTACACCTAGCTTTAGGCTTCAAAAAGGTGATAACAAGATAGAGACACGTGTTCATGTACCGATAGGTAACGATATTTGGGGTAGACCTGCGAGCGGATGGGTTGGAAGCTCGGTAACCAATACACTTCCAACAGTAGAATGGCAGTCTGGAAAAGAAGTTCAGGAAGGTCAAACCATTCCATCGCCAACAGTCGATGAGTTGAAAGATTACTTTGCGGGTCATGACGTCGAGGATGATGCAGGTAAGACAGTAGGATACGGAGCTTCTTCACGAGGAAAATTACGTGTTCGAGTATTCACTGGTCGAGACACTGCTCGCAATATCGAGGGTACTTCTGTCGGTGCTCAAGCAAATGGTCGAATCGCTCCAGGTACCTATACTCTTGTCTTATCAACAAGAGATGCTGCAGGAGAAGAGTCTAATCTTCTTGAAAGAAATGTCGTGATTCAGAGCCATGCTGATTATTATCGTGGCACTGTTAAGTATCCAACAGCTGAAGAAAAAGTCACCTATAATGATACAGCAATCACGAATGGTAACTTTACACCAGCAGCCAAAACAAGCTTTAAAGATAAGATCCAAGAGCTAAATCGTACGGTACTTCCAGCTACAACAACCTATACAGCTGGTAATACAGATGATAAGACCAAGGTAGCTGTGCTTGGCTTCCCAGATGGTTCTACTATTGATATTTCACATACGCAAGTAGCCAAACCAGAATCTCCTACAGTGACGTTGACTCATGATGATAAAGTATCTGATGCTGATCGCACAATTTCTGGTACAGCGCTTCAAAACGCGACAAAAGTTACGATTCATTTCCAAGATGGACGTGGTGAGCTAGGACATGCAGATGTTGTACCTGCTAATGGTAAATGGACTTATACTCTTCCAGCAGGACGTTACCTCCGTCAAACAGAACAATCAAGTCTACCAGGTTCTTCAACTGTACCATTATCTGTAACACAAACAGTATTTGATGCAGTTAGTGACGCTAAGAAAGTATATGTTGCAAAAGACCGTAACTTTGAAGGGAAAGCAATAGTAGGTAAAGCAGGAGATCAAGAACTTACTAATCTGAAGAATGATCCTAGATTAGGAATTAAGTACACAGAAAGAAATGTTCCAAAAGATTTTCCAAGCGACTTTTCTGCAAGTTGGAAGGAAACACCAAATATCACAGAAGTCGGAACTAGAACCTATATTGCCAAAGTATTTGAAGCAAATAAAGCAGATGCGGTTGCTCAAGAAATTGAAGTAGAAGTAACTGTAAAAGCAGCCACCCCAGATCAAGTGGTGGCAAGCCACAAACAAAATGGAGATGCAGTCTTAACACCGCCAACAAATGCGGACAAAGTAACCATCACGTATACGGACAAAGTTGGAGCACAAGAGACGGTCAAACTATCAAAAGAAGGCCAAAACTGGAGTGTAACAGAAGGAAAAGCAGGTTTACTACAGGATGGCAAAGTGGTACTAGGATACAAAGACATCGACAGAAGTCAAGCTATCCAAGCAAGTGCCACAGCAGGAAGCGACAAGTACCTAAGTGACGCTTCAAGCACCCAATACACAGTACCAGAACACAGTGTGACCATCACTCCAATCACAAGAGCACAAAGCGATAGCCTACAACCAAGAGCCATCGAAGATGCAGTGACAGTAGACAACAAAGCAAGTGTAGTGAAAAAAGGAGACTTACCAGAAAGTATCGGTAAGAACAAGATTGCAGCGACGGTAACGTATGATGATCAAAGTACAGAAGATGTAGAAATTCCGTACACTATCAAACCAGACGCACCAAGTGTTCAAACAAGTATAGGAAAAGTAGGAGCAACCAGTGTAACTGTAAACGGAGTCACTCCAGGAACAACCGTAGTCTTGTATGACGTAAGCAATCCAACAAATCCAAGAGAATTAGGACGCAAAGACATCACAGGAACAACGGGAGACGCCAAAGAAAATGGAGTAGACGTAACAGTCACAACTCTAACAAAAGATCAAAAAATCGCAGCGAAAGTGATCTACAAACCAACATCACAAGACGAGCGAACAGAATCAGACTTAGGAGAAAGCCTAACAGTTAGAGAAGGACTAGCCGTAAATAGCATCCATGCGATTAAGGGCGAAGCTTACACAGGTGAAGCTAAAGGACGTATTCGCTACAACGACAATACAGACGAAGCGCTTAGAACCAACCTACCAGACAACGCAACAGTAGAATGGAAAGATAACCAAGCACCAGACTACAACGCGGTTGGAACAAGAAACTACACGGCGGTAGTGACAATACCAGGACAAGGAAGTACAGAAGTAGAAGTACCTGTCCATGTATATCCAACAGCTAGCTTGAAGAAATCAAGCTACACGAACAAGTTGGGTAGCTTGTCAAACGGCACAGAAGCTTCTAACTATGTTTCATTTGAAGGTACAGACAGTAAGCCAAATAACGTAACAGTTCGTTGGAAAGATGGTACCCCAGATGTATCTAGCGTGTCTGCAGACCGTAAGGCTAAGATAGAAGTTGTCTACCCAGGAAATGGCTCTGCGACGGATACAGTTGTGAGAGAATTGGAAGTATCCCTTCCAACCTACCACTCGGTAGCTAAGGCTACAGAGTACACTCTAACAGTAGGAGAAAACTTCGACACAAACGCGAAGAACTATGTGACAACAAGTCCAACAGCGCCACAAGGTATAGAATACGCATGGAAGACAGATGGCACAGCCAACCAAGAATACGGTTCAGATACATGGGGCGGAGTAAATGGCGACTGGATTGGTAAGAAGACCAACAAGGTTAAGGTTTACTATCCAAACGCAGATGGAGGCAATGAGAAATCAGAAGCTCTAGCAGAAGAGACACAAGAAATCACCTTCATCAAAAAACCAGCCAAACCAAGCATTACAACCGACTTGGAATGGAAATCAGGCACAAGATCAGTAGTAGAAGTAGGCAATGTCACAAGCGGCACACGAGTAGTCTTGTATGATGAGCAAGGAAACGAGCTAGGACATACAGACGTACCAAAAGGCACAGACTATGCGACAGCAACGACTACAACCATTACACCGACAAAAGACTTACCAAAAGGAAAAGTCTACGTCAAAACAATCTACATGCCAGATAACCAAGCAGAGAAAGTAGAATCTGACAAATCAGATGATGTGACAGCTAAGTTAAACGAGCTAAGTGCAAAAGGAAGCATCCAAACACTAGCAGGCTCAGGCAACATAGCAGGCACAGACACTCTAAATGCGCAAACCTTAGGCAAACTCTTACGTCAAGAAAATGCAGGAGTAGACTTTACAGGAGCAACGGCTCAGTGGAAAGACAAAACAGCATTAGAAAAAGGCGTTGCAGGAACACGAGTAGAAACCTTACTAGTGAAACTAAAAGGTCAAACAGAAAACCAAGAAGTCCAAGTAACGGTGACAACTCTAGCCCAACCAAGTGCAAAAGCAGTCTTGAGAGAAAAAGATGCCAACATCACAAATGACAATCTATCACACTACGTAACAGCAGAAGGCAACGGCACACTAAGTTGGGAAAATGATCCAGCAGAAGTCAAAGTAGGACAAAGCTTACCACGTATCAAAGTAACGTATCCACAAAACGGAGTAGCATTGACAGACATAACAGATCAATACATCACTCCAAGTGTATACAGCTTAGAAGCAAAAGCAGATGCGAAAACGACTGTAACGGTAGGAGACACCTTCACTCCACAAGCAAGTGACTATGTCGTACCAGTAGCAAACACAAGTGCGTTACCAAACGGAACAACCTACACATGGAAAGATGGCAATGCACCGACATCAGCTACAGTAGGAAAAGCAAACTACACAGTAGTGACAAGGTTTGGAACAGGTACAGACGTACCAGAAGAACTTCGAGGTCAGAGTGTAGAAACTACAGTAGAGATTACAGTCCTATCACAAAAACCATCGCAACCAGCCTTAGCCCAAGACCGAACAAGTTTAGAGATTACAGCAGTAGTAGGTAAAGAGGATTCAAGAAAAGCAGAACTTCGCTTTACAGACGCAGCAGGTCAAGAACAGACAGTAAGCTTCACAAAAGGAACAAACGGACAATGGGATAAAGATGATGCCAATGCACAACCGACCGTTCAAATTACAAACAACGTAGATGGAACAGCGACAGTGCACATGACAAGTGGAACAGCCAAAGTAGGAACAACCGTATACGCTAAACAGAAGAAAGACAACTCAGAGTTTAGTGAAGAGGGAAGCCTTGTAGCTAAAGACCGCTTAAACGGCGTAAATGCGACAACAAAAGCTGATGGTTCAGTAGATGTAACAGTTCCACAAGAAGCCGACAAAGCAAGAGTAACCTACACGCCAGAAGGAGAAACATCACCTAAGACGGTAGAGATTACAAAACAAGCAGACGGCAACTGGGCACTACCACAAGACTCAGGACTAGAACTTCGCAAAGACGACGCGACAGGTCAAGTAACCGTAACCGTACCAGCAGACAAAGTCAAAGATGGAACAAAAGTTACGGGAGATGCCGAAAGCGCAACGAAACTAAGTGAAGAAAAAGAAGCGACTGCAAAAGCACCGCAACCAAATGAGTTTAGTGAACATGTACGCGACAACGGCGATGTAGAAATTACAATTCCAGAAAATGCGGACAGCGCAACCATCAACTATCCAGTAAGCGATACAGAAATTAAGACAGTAACGCTTACAAAAGAAGCAGATGGAAGATGGACAGCGCCACAGGACTCAGGTATCACGATTACAAATCCACAAGACAATAGCGCAAGCAAAGTAACTGTACCAAGCGATAAGATTTCAGGCAACCGTACGATTACAGCGACAGCTAAGGCAGGAACAGGAACAGGAGAAAGTACACAACGCGACTTCACTACAACTGTACCAGAGCATCAAAAACCAACTGTAGCAGAAATCACAGTAGGGGCAGGAGCAACGCCAACAGCAGAGCAAATCAATGCGGCAATAACAGCTACTAAGAAACAAAACGCAGTAGCCAAAGGAAACTTAACACCAGTAGGTGCAGGAACAAGCGCGACAGTCAAAGCAGTAGTAACTTATGCGGATGGATCAACAGAAGAAGTAGATGTAACGGTTAACTCTAAGACAGCTACCCCAGATCAAGTGGTGGCAAGCCACAAACAAAATGGAGATGCAGTCTTAACACCGCCAACAAATGCGGACAAAGTAACCATCACGTATACCAACAAAGCTGGAGCACAAGAGACGGTCAAACTATCAAAAGAAGGCCAAAACTGGAGTGTAACAGAAGGAAAAGCAGGTTTACTACAGGATGGCAAAGTGGTACTAGGATACAAAGACATCGACAGAAGTCAAGCTATCCAAGCAAGTGCCACAGCAGGAAGCGACAAGTACCTAAGTGACGCTTCAAGCACCCAATACACAGTACCAGAACACAGTGTGACCACAAATACATTAGTCAAACCATACAAACAAAATGTTACAGATAATGATTTGTTAGACGCTGTAAATGCTGAACACAAACAGACTGTTAATCTGAAAGATGGAACGAGTTATCCTACAACAGATGGTTTCCATGATATTGAACTTACAGTGACATATGAAGATGGTAGTACAGAAAATGTACCAGCCAAATACAAAGTCACAGATGCTTCTAAAGGGGCTATCGACAAAGCGGCTGAGACTAAGAAAGCTGAGATTGATAAGCGTACCGACTTGACGAAAGAAGAGAAGGACAAAGCGAAATCTGATGTTGATACAGCAGCAAAAGACGCTAAGAAAGCTATTGACGACGCTCCAACTAACGATAAGGTAGAAGAAGCGAAGAATAATGGCAATACAGCTATCGATAACATCAACCCAACTGGCGATAAGAAATCTGAAGCTAAGAAAGAAATCGACAAAGCGGCTGAGACTAAGAAAGCTGAGATTGATAAGCGTACCGACTTGACGAAAGAAGAGAAGGACAAAGCGAAAACTGATGTTGATACAGCAGTAACTGTCGCTAAGAAAGCTATTGACGACGCGACAACTAACGATAAGGTAGATGAAGCGAAGAATAATGGCAAACAAGCTATCGATAACATCAATCCTCAGCCTGCTCCTCGTCCAAATCCAACTCCACGTCCTGACGACAGTGCTAACACCAACAGCGGTACTAATGCCGATAACGGTGCTAACACGAACAACGGCGGTACTACCACCCCTGCTGACAGCAATATCAACAGTGTGACACCAGGTAACAGTGGCAACACTCCAGCCCCTGGTGTGACGACAGACGATAGTAGCAACACCACCCCTGCTACTCCATCATCTACTGTTGGACAGGCTCAAGCAAGTACTCCAGCTCAAGAAACACCAGTTTCTACATCTACTTCAAACAATTCAGGCAATACGGTGACTCCTAGCGAGACTGGTCCTGTTGACAAGTCTGAACTTGCTCGATTGGTTGAAGAACTGGAAACTCGTTTGAAAGACTTGGATGGTATTGATCAATCTGTCATTGACGCTGCGAAGGTCATTCTCGGAGAGGGTCAAGAAGCCCTTAGAAATGCTGACTTGACAGAGGCAGGCTTGAGAGAGGTTACTGCTAAGGTCAAAGAAGCACTCGAATCCTTGAAAGGCAAGCAAGCAACTAAGGATGAAGAAGAAAGGAAAGAAACAAGGAAAGAGCAAGGTCATCTTCCATATGGTACGATGATTGGTAGCCTTCTCGCTCTTCTTGGTCTCCTTCTCTTCCTCATCGCGCGTCGTAAGAAAGAGTCAGAACTCAAGAAATTGACCAAGGAATTAACTAAGGTTCTGCAAGAAAACGACCTTACAAATGTAGATGCGAAAGTCCTCGACCAAGCACGAGAAGCTCTCGCTCAAGCAGTTGCCTTCCTAGCCAATGAGAAAGAGTCTGACCACACAGAAGATGAGTTGATTGAGAAACTCAAAGCTATTCTTGCTCAGTTAAGATAAGTCAAGCTTAGACGAGTCGGAAACCAGCTAGAATAGTACTTGAAAGAGCAACGGTGAAAGCCGTTGCTCTTTTTGAGATTTTTTTCGTATTTCATAAACATTTCATATTTGAATTTTATAATAGTCTTACAAATATGGAGGTGACAAATGAATCCAATCCAAAGAGCTTGGGCTTATGTCAGCAGAAAACGACTGAGAAGTTTTATTTTATTTCTGATTTTGTTGGTCCTATTGGCTGGAATTTCAGCCTGTTTGACGCTGATGAAGTCCAATAAAACAGTGGAAGCCAATCTTTACAAATCACTCAACACATCTTTTTCTATTAAGAAGATAGAAAATGGTCAGACCTTCAAGTTATCGGATCTAGCATCCGTAAGCCAGATTAAGGGACTGGAAAATGTTTCTCCTGAACTGGAGACGATCGCAAAACTAAAAGACAAGGAAGCGGTGAGTGGCGAGCAGAGCGTGGAGCGTGATGATTTGTCAGCTGCAGACAAAAACTTGGTTAGCTTAACGGCTCTTGAGGATTCATCCAAGGATGTCACCTTTACCAGTTCAGCTTTCAATCTAAAAGAAGGGCGACACCTTCAAAAAGGGGATTCTAATAAAATTCTGATCCACGAAGAGTTGGCTAAGAAGAACGGTCTTTCGATTTATGACAAGCTTCGCTTGGATGTTGGACAGTCAGAAGCTGGAAAAGGACACACAGTAGAGTATGAAATCGTTGGCATCTTTTCTGGTAAAAAACAGGAGAAATTCACAGGCTTGTCTTCTGACTTCAGTGAAAACCAGGTCTTTACAGACTATGAAAGTAGCCAGACCCTTTTGGGCAATAGTGAATCTCAAGTCAGTGCAGCGCGCTTCTATGTAGAAAATCCTAAGGAAATGGACGGACTCATGGAGCAGGTAGAAAACTTGGCCTTGGAAAGTCAAGGTTACCAAGTTGAGAAGGAGAACAAGGCTTTTGAACAAATCAAAGACTCAGTAGCAACTTTCCAAACCTTCCTGACCATTTTCCTTTATGGAATGTTGATAGCAGGAGCCGGAGCCTTAATTCTTGTTTTGTCTCTCTGGTTGAGAGAAAGGGTCTACGAAGTGGGAATTTTACTGGCACTTGGAAAAGGCAAGAGCTCGATCTTCCTACAGTTCTGTTTAGAGGTAGTTTTGGTATCTCTCGGTGCTTTGCTTCCAGCATTTGTTGCAGGAAACGCCATCACATCTTACCTACTCCAAACTCTATTAGCAAGTGGAGATCAGGCAGTCTTACAAGACACGCTAGCTAAAGCAAGCGGTCTATCAACTAATATCCTATCCTTTGCAGAATCCTATGTTTTTCTAGTTCTGCTCAGTTGCTTATCTGTAGCCCTTTGTTTCCTATTTTTATTTAGAAAATCGCCTAAGGAAATTTTATCATCTATTAGTTAATACTCTTCGAAAATCTCTTTAAACCGCGTTAGCTGTATCTGTAACCTCAAAGCTGTGCTTTGAGCAACCTGCAGCTAGCTTCCTAGTTTAATCTTTGATTTTCATTGAGTATAAGAAGGAGAAATCATGACTTTATTACAATTACAAGACCTTACCTACCGTTATAAGAACACTGCTGAAGCAGTCCTATATCAGATTAATTATCATTTTGAACCCGGGAAATTTTACAGTATTATTGGGGAGTCAGGAGCAGGGAAATCCACTCTCTTGTCCCTCCTTGCTGGTTTAGATAGTCCTGTTGAAGGTTCGATTCTTTTTCAAGGAGAGGATATTCGTAAGAAGGGCTATTCTTACCATCGCATGCACCATATTTCCCTGGTTTTTCAAAATTATAACTTGATAGATTATCTTTCTCCACTGGAAAATATCCGCTTGGTCAACAAAAAGGCAAGCAAGGATACACTACTTGAGCTTGGTTTGGATGAAAGTCAGATTAAGCGAAATGTTCTCCAGTTATCAGGTGGACAACAGCAACGTGTTGCTATTGCTCGCAGTTTGGTCTCAGAAGCTCCAGTTATTCTTGCAGATGAGCCAACAGGAAATCTAGACCCTAAAACTGCTGGAGATATTATCGAACTGCTCAAATCACTTGCCCAGAAAACAGGTAAATGTGTCATCGTCGTAACTCACAGCAAAGAAGTGGCACAAGCGTCAGATATTACACTTGAATTGAAGGACAAGAAACTGACTGAAACTCGCAATACGACGAAATAATACGAACTTTTTCTGTTAGAACTATAAAATAGAATAAAATCTAGAAAGGGAACCTATGTTACACAACGCATTTGCCTATGTTACAAGGAAGTTTTTCAAATCGATTGTCATCTTCCTGATTATTCTCCTCATGGCGAGCTTGAGTTTGGTCGGCTTGTCGATCAAGGGAGCTACTGCCAAGGCTTCTCAGGAGACTTTTAAAAATATCACCAACAGCTTTTCCATGCAAATCAATCGTCGCGTCAATCAAGGAACGCCACGTGGTGCTGGGAATATCAAGGGTGAAGACATCAAAAAAATCACCGAAAATAAGGCTATTGAGTCTTATGTTAAACGCATCAACGCTATCGGAGATTTGACTGGCTATGAACTCATCGAAACGCCAGATACCAAGAAAAATCTAACACCTGACCGTGCCAAACATTTTGGAAGCAGCTTGATGATCACTGGTGTCAATGACTCTTCTAAAGAAGATAAGTTTGTTTCTGGTTCTTATAAACTGGTTGAAGGTGAGCACCTAACAAACGACGACAAGGACAAGATCCTCTTGCACAAGGACTTGGCAGCTAAACACGGCTGGAAAGTAGGGGATAAGGTCAAGTTGGACTCTAATGTCTATGATGCAGACAATGAAAAAGGTGCCAAGGAAACAGTTGAAGTGACAATCAAGGGACTCTTTGATGGCCATAATAAGTCGGCAGTAACTTACTCACAAGAGCTTTACGAAAATACAGCTATCACAGACATCCATACGGCTGCTAAACTTTATGGCTACACAGAAGACACAGCTATTTATGGGGACGCAACTTTCTTTGTAACAGCGGACAAAAACTTGGATGATGTTATGAAAGAGTTGAATGGCATCAGTGGTATCAACTGGAAGAGCTATACACTCGTTAAAAGCTCATCTAACTACCCAGCTCTTGAGCAATCCATCTCTGGCATGTACAAGATGGCCAACCTCCTCTTCTGGGGTAGCTTGAGTTTCTCAGTTCTTCTCCTTGCCCTCTTGCTCAGCCTTTGGATCAATGCCCGTCGCAAGGAAGTGGGAATTCTCCTCTCTATCGGTCTCAAGCAGGCAAGTATCTTGGGTCAATTCATCACTGAATCCATCTTGATTGCCATCCCTGCTCTTGTTTCTGCTTACTTCTTAGCTACTTACACAGCGCGTGCAATCGGAAATACTGTCCTTGCCAATGTGACTTCAGGTGTTGCCAAACAGGCTAGCAAGGCGGCTCAAGCCTCTAACCTTGGTGGTGGTGCAGAAGTAGATGGCTTTAACAAGACCTTGTCAAGCCTAGATATTTCCATTCAGACATCAGACTTTATCATCGTCTTTGTCCTTGCTTTAGTTCTAGTGGTTCTCGTTATGGCGCTTGCATCAAGCAATCTCCTCAGAAAACAACCAAAAGAACTTCTGCTGGATGGTGAATAATACTGATGCTAGACTGAAAAATGAGGCTAGCAACTGAAAGTTCTAAAATGATAAATGAAGTAGAAAGCAATGGTGAAAATCATTGCTTTCAGTTGCTTTCGTTGTACTTTAGTGTTTAAATATGATATACTAAAGCTATGGAATTTATTAGAAAGGAGTTTCGCAACTTATATATGGAATTGTGCATAAAAATCTATAGAAATCTTATCTTGAAAATAGATAGATAAATCTGTAGAAGCCTATCCATATCGCAAACATAGGCTAGTAGACCTAGGCAGGGTCTACCTTGGAAAATATAGAATAGTGAGGAAAAATAAACATTATGAGACAAACAAATGTTAGAGGAAGCTTGTCCCTCCGTGGCTTTAGAAAATTGAGAACTGGTGCAATTGTTGCGACAGGTGTGATTTTGCTAGGTCTGGGCTTTTTAGCCCCAACTGTATCAGCCAGTGAACAAGATGGTGTCTGGGTAGCCAGAACAGTTGAGGAAGTGAAAGCTGACCTTCAAAAAGAAGGTGATTTATTTAAGTATGTCATTAAGTGGGGAGATACATTAAGTGTTATCAGCGAAGCAAGCAATATCCCTGTAGATGTACTCCAAGAAATGAATCAAGCTTCAGGCAAGAATTTATTCTTACCGCACAATGAATTGTACTTTACTGAAGCTGAAACGGTTTCAGATACAGTCACAAAACACAAGATTGTCATCAAAGAAAGTGGTGCAAGTGGCGAAGTTCGCACTTACGAAGTCTTGCTCAAGAAAGATCAGGAAACAAAAGCTGTTACCTTTGAATTAACAGATGTCACTGAGAAAGTTGAAAAAATGGCTGTGAACTATAGCCCAGTCTATCAGCCTGTATCAGCTCCAGTAGTGGAAAGAGCGAAAGAATCGGGTGAAAAGCCTGCCTCAGAAGCACCAGCAGAGACAAGCCCAGAAGTTAAAGAAGAAACAGAAGCTCCAGTAGCGCCAAAAGCAGAAGACGCAGCGACTACACCAGCACCAAAAGAAACAGCACCAGAGGTGGTAACACCAGCTGAATCAACTGAATCAAAAGTAACAGAGCCAGAGGCAGCGAAACCAGCCGTACCAAAAGCAGAAACTCCAACGCCGAAAGTTGAAGAGTCAGCAGAATCGGCTGAACCAAAAACAGAAGCACCGACAACTCCGGAAAATAAAGAAGAACAACCGGGTGCAACAGAAGCAACGGAACCAGAAGTAACAGAGTCAGAGGTATCGAAACCAGCTGGACCAAAAGTAGAAGAGTCAACTACTCCAACACCTAAAGAAGATGCAACTGAAGGAAAAGTAGAAGCGCCGAAAGTTGAAGAACCAGAGGCGTCGGCTGAACCAACAGAGCCAGCGTCAGAGGCTACAACTTCAGGAGAACAAGGTCAACCAGCAGAAGAAACTCCAGCACTATCAAAACCAGAAACCCCAGCTTCAACAGAAGAAGTAGCAAAGGAAGCTGAAGGAACAGAGCCAGAGGCAGCGAAACCAACTGAGTCTAAAGAAGCAGAGTCAACAACTGAAGGAACATCTACAGGAACAGCAGAACCAAAAGTAACAGAGTCAGAGGTAGCAACACCAGCGCCGAAAGAAGAGAAGCCAGCGACTCCAGGTTCAACAGAAGAAGCTCCAGAAACAACACCAAAAGCAGAAGAAAAAGAAGAAGCGCCAGTAGACGGTACAACTTCAAGTGAAGTAGGCAATGCAGGTGAAACTTCTGTTGAGGAGACAGGAAAACAAGATAGCACAACAAATGTACCGTCAGAAGAATCATCAGAATCAGAATCGAAAGCAGAAGATGCAGCTGCAGGAGATACAACAGTTACAGAAGAACAGCCAGCTACACAACCAGCTAGAGAAGAAGGTAAATCTGAAAAAGAACCGAAAGTAGAGGAACAACCATCAGCTCCAGAAGTATCGAATGAGGGAGCAGAATCAACAGAGCCAGCGACTGAATCAACAGTTACAGAAGGAACAACAGAAAAAGAAAAATCAGAACAAGCTTCAAACGGAGCAGGAACAACACCAGGAGCTGAAGCAAAAGAAACTGAAGAATCAGAAGCCAACCCAACACCTAAAGAAAATGCAACAGCAGAAACAGGAACAGAAGTAAATCCAACTGCAAAAGAAGATGCACCTGAAGGAACAGTTTCAGAAGGAGCTACACCAGGTGCAACAGCAGAGACAGGCACAACAACAGAAGAAGGAACTTCAGACGTAACTCCAGGAGCAACAGGAGCAACATCAGGAGATGAAGGAAAAGACTCAAAAGTCGGAGATACAGATAAAGAAACAGGTTCAAAAGAAGAAGGTAAATCCGAAACAACGGAAGAAGCTTCAACTACTCCATCTGCAGATGCTACAAATGAGTCAGGTAAGTCAGAGTCATCAAGTCCAGTAGCAGACGATACTACTTCAAACGGAGAAACTTTAGACCAACCTGTAGCTCCATCATCTAATTCCGATGATTCAGCACCAAAAGCAGCAGAAACAGGTGCTTCAGGTGAGACTGGTACTACAGCACAGCCAGTTGGAGAAGCAGGTGAATCAGAAAAAGAACCGAAAGGAACAGAGGCAGAGGCGCCAACAGCAGGAACAGAGACGACAGGAGCTTCTAGTACAACAACAGAAACAAACTCAGGAAATCCAGGAACAGAAGTTGAAGAATCAGGACAATCAACTGAAGAAGTTGTAACACCAACTCCAGTAACAGACAATTCCCCTTCAGATACAGGAACTACAAATCAACCTGTAGCTTCGAATCCAAGTTCAGAAGCGCCAACACCGTCAGCTGAGGATTCAGCTACAGGAGATACAACAGCTCCAGAAACCTCGACAAATACAGAAGAATCTGGCAATCAATCAGTTGATTCATCGCATTCAGGAGCAGAATCAGCAACTGAAGTAACAGAAAAAGCACCTTCAGGAGAAACAGAGGAAAATTCACAAAATACTGAAGCTTCGACTGGAGACGTAAACTCAGAGTTACCTAAATCAGATTCAGAAAAATCTCAAGCTGATGCACCAGCTGAAGAACACGAGGATTCAGAGAAGTCTTTAGAGAAAGAAACTGAAGCACCGTTAGAAACAGCAAAAGAAGAAAATTTAAAAACTATAAATGAAGCAGCAAATAGTAGACTAGAAGAAATAGACAAAGTTGATGATGAGTCTAAAAAAACAGAATTAAAAAATGAAGTAAATCGTCTTAAAGAAGAAGGATTAAAATCTATTCAAAATGCTAAAACTAATGAAGAAGCAGCAGTAAAAGCTGAAGAATATCAAGAAAAAATTTACGCTGTAGAAATTCCGAATGAGGAAGTTTCAAAACCAAATTATAGTAATGAAGGATTAACAAATGGTCGAAATGATGGAACAACTATAGATGAAAATAGTTCTGGTAATATCGGTCATGGAGCTAGTACACCTAATAACTCAGGATTCCGAAGTGCAGGAACTTACCAACCTCGAGTAACTCGTCGTCGTAGAAGTATTGAGGAACCTCAAAACACAGTCTCTATTTATTATAATTTTGATGGTATGAAAGATATTCCAGGATTCTTCGGTGACCCTGGTGAAAAAAATGATATTGAGATTCCAAAAGATGCTTCTGGGGAAAAAGTCAAATCACTGATTAAAGAAAAAATAGATGCCAAAAAATCAGAATTAGCTAAAAGAGGATATCAATTTTCGGAAGATATATTCGTTGAGTATACTCATCAAGATGCAACTCATTATGACTACGTAGTAACTTTCACTAAGGAAACTACAGGAACTACAGGTTTTAGAATTGCACCAAAAGTTCAAGTAAGAGCTAAAAAAGTTGTAAAAAGAGATTTATCTAATAAAACTAAAAAATTAAATGTCTACTATAATTTAACAGCTCTTAAAGATATAGCTGGAGCATTAGGTGAATTAGATGGTGAAAATGTGCTTACTTTCTCTGGAGAGACATCTAAAGAGGAATTAAAACGAACTGTTGAAGAAAAAACAAAAGCCCAAATCGAGAAACTTAAAAAACAAGGCTTTACAGTTACGTCAAAAACAGACTTAGATCAAATCATTGAAGGTGGAGATAGCTATGACTATGTTGTAGAATTCACAAAAGAATCCAAAACACAGCCAGTAGGAACTACAGGTTTCAGAATGGCTCCAGCAGTTCAACCACGCGCTAGCAGAAATCGTAGAAGTTTAGAACAGCCAGCTCCTCAAAAGGTCAAATTAAATGTTTTTTATAACTTTGATCAAATGAAAGATATTGCAGGTTTCCTAGGCGCTATCAATGAAACTTCTCTTGAAGTCGTAGCGGGTTCAACAAATGAACAGGTGAAAGCAGTGGCAAAGAGCCAAGTTGAAGCTAAGAAAGAAGAGTTGAGCAAACGCGGCTACACTTTCAAAGAGGACTATGTCTATCAAGCTAATGGGAAAGATTATAACTACGTTGTAACATTTTCAAAAGCAACCAAATAATCATTCCACAGGGAGTGAAATGTGAGCAGAGAGAGCGATAGGCTCTCTTTGTTTTATCTCGTGGTCAGTTGCTTACAGACAAAAGGCCAGCAAGAGACCATAATAGAAAATAGAGTAGGTAGTTATTCTAAGAAAAATAAAAAATAGAGAGCAGTTAAAGTATGAAAATTTTAATTGTAGAAGATGAAGAGATGATTCGTGAGGGGATCAGTGATTATTTGACGGATTGTGGTTATGAAACCATTGAGGTTGCAGATGGGCAAGAAGCCTTAGAAAAATTTTCCAGCTATGAAGTAGCCTTGGTTTTACTGGATATCCAGATGCCCAAGCTCAATGGTCTAGAAGTGCTAGCAGAGATTCGCAAAACCAGCCAAGTCCCTGTCTTGATGCTGACAGCCTTTCAGGATGAAGAATACAAGATGAGTGCCTTTGCTTCGCTAGCAGATGGCTATCTGGAAAAGCCCTTCTCCCTCTCCCTCTTAAAAGTGAGGGTGGATGCGATTTTCAAGCGCTATTATGATACGGGAAGAATCTTTTCTTACAAGGATGCCAAGGTGGACTTTGAAAGCTACAGTGCAAGCCTCGCAGGTGAGGAAGTAGCTATCAATGCCAAAGAGTTAGAAATTCTTGATTATTTGGTGAAAAATGAAGGAAGAGCCTTGACTCGTTCTCAGATTATCGATGCAGTCTGGAAGGCGACAGATGAGGTTCCCTTTGACCGAGTCATTGATGTTTATATCAAGGAACTGCGGAAAAAGCTAGACCTGGACTGCATCCTCACTGTGCGCAATGTTGGTTATAAATTGGAGCGAAAATGAAACGAACAGGTTTATTTACAAAGATATTTATCTATACCTTCTCGATTTTTAGTGTTCTAGTCGTCTGTCTCCATTTAGCCATTTATTTTCTTTTTCCTTCGACTTATCTGAGCCATCGTCAGGAAACCATTGGCCAGAAAGCGACAGCCATTGCTCAGTCCCTAGAAGGGAAGGATAGGCAGAGTATCGAGCAAGTGTTAGAGCTGTATTCCCAGACTAGTGAGATTAAGGGGGCGGTCAAGGGTGAGATGACCGAGGACAAGTTAGAAGTCAAGGACAATCTTCCTCTGGACACAGACCGCCAGACCACCTCTCTCTTTATCGAGGAGCGTGAGGTGAAAACGCAGGACGGTGGTACCATGACTCTCCAGTTTTTAGCGTCCATGGATTTGCAAAAGGAAGCAGAGCAAATCAGTCTCCAGTTTCTTCCCTATACCTTGTTGGCATCATTTCTGATTTCACTTTTGGTAGCCTATATCTATGCTCGGACTATCGTTGCCCCGATTTTGGAAATCAAGCGGGTGACCCGACGGATGATGGATTTGGATGCCCAAGTGCGATTGCGCGTGGATTCGAAGGATGAGATTGGTGATCTCAAGGAACAAATCAATAGCCTCTACCAGCATCTTTTGACTGTCATTGCGGACTTGCATGACAAGAATGAAGCTATTCTCCAGCTGGAAAAGATGAAGGTCGAATTCCTACGAGGGGCTTCTCATGAGTTGAAAACACCGCTGGCTAGTTTGAAAATCCTGATCGAAAACATGAAAGAAAATGTCGGTCGTTATAAGGATAGAGACCACTATCTTGGAGTTGCCTTGGGGATTGTGGATGAGCTCAATCACCACGTTCTCCAGATACTTTCTCTCTCGTCTGTGCAAGAATTGCGAGATGATAGGGAACAAATTGACTTATACCAGATGACGCAAAGTCTGGTTAAGGATTATGCCTTGCTCGCCAAGGAAAGAGAGCTCCAGATAGACAATAGCTTGACCCGTCAGCAGGCTTATCTAAATCCATCAGTCATGAAGTTGATTCTGTCTAACCTCATCAGTAATGCCATTAAGCACTCTGTTCCAGGCGGCTTGGTTCGCATTGGAGAGAGAGAAGGGGAACTTTTTATAGAAAATAGCTGTAGCTCAGAGGAACAAGAAAAACTGGCCCAGTCTTTTTCTGATAATGCTAGTCGCAAGGCCAAGGGGTCTGGGATGGGGCTCTTTGTTGTTAAAAGTTTATTAGAACATGAAAAATTAGCTTATCGTTTTGAGATGAAGGAGAATCGTTTAACCTTCTTTATAGCTTTTCCAAAAGTCGCCCAAGACTAGAGATAGAAAGGGTTTACATAGATGAAGCTAGAAGAAATTCAATCGAAACTACGGGAAAAACTAGATTTTTTTGTCAAAAAGTGATAAAATGAACAATGTAAATGGGATGACCCATAAAAATATACAGGAGGCCTGATAAAATGGCAATCGTTTCAGCAGAAAAATTTGTCCAAGCAGCTCGTGACAACGGTTATGCAGTTGGTGGATTTAACACAAACAACCTTGAGTGGACTCAAGCTATCTTGCGTGCAGCAGAAGCTAAAAAAGCTCCAGTTTTGATCCAAACTTCAATGGGTGCTGCTAAATACATGGGTGGTTACAAAGTTGCTCGCAACTTGATCGCTAACCTTGTTGAATCAATGGGTATCACTGTACCAGTAGCTATCCACCTTGACCACGGTCACTACGAAGATGCACTTGAGTGTATCGAAGTTGGTTACACTTCAATCATGTTTGATGGTTCACACCTTCCAGTTGAAGAAAACCTTAAATTGGCTAAAGAAGTTGTTGAAAAAGCACACGCTAAAGGTATCTCAGTAGAAGCTGAAGTTGGTACTATCGGTGGTGAAGAAGACGGAATCATCGGTAAAGGTGAATTGGCTCCAATCGAAGACGCTAAAGCAATGGTTGAAACTGGTATCGACTTCTTGGCAGCTGGTATTGGTAACATCCATGGTCCTTACCCAGCAAACTGGGAAGGTCTTGACCTTGACCACTTGCAAAAATTGACAGAAGCTCTTCCAGGATTCCCGATCGTATTGCACGGTGGATCAGGTATTCCTGATGAGCAAATCCAAGCAGCTATCAAACTTGGTGTTGCCAAAGTTAACGTTAACACAGAATGCCAAATCGCATTCGCTAACGCAACTCGTAAATTTGCTCGTGACTACGAAGCAAACGAAGCAGAATACGACAAGAAAAAACTCTTCGACCCACGTAAATTCTTGGCTGACGGTGTAAAAGCTATCCAAGCATCAGTTGAAGAACGTATCGACGTATTCGGTTCAGAAGGTAAAGCTTAATCTAGCTGAATAATACAGAGAAGACCTGCCCATTGGGTGGGTTTTTTGATTTCAAGCTACTCGTTTTAGTATAGTAAACTGGATCTAGACTAGCACAATGCTGCTTCTATAGCGTTTTGAAACTGGAATAGGATGCCATGACTGCTAAAAGATTTCTGTAAATTCATTTGATTTTCCTAATCAATTTGTTCGTATCCTATTTCATTCCACTATAAAATATTCTTATCAATTGATTTGAATGCCAAAATTCCATCGCTCCGGTCTTATTTCATTTGGCTATAAAAAACTCTCCTGGGAAATTTCAGGAGAGTATGAGTGGTTATTTGAACTTGAATCCTTCGTAAATAAGCTCTGCTTTTGGATTTTGTTTCTTAATCTGTTTGGCAAGTGACTTCATCATAGAAAGAGGACCACACATATAGACGGTTGCCTGTTCGGGTACTTCTTTTTGTTCAAAATTAAGATAGCCGTTTTTTGTACTGTCGACTAGATGGAGTTCAAAATTAGGATTTTTCTGAGCATAGTCACGGAGTAAATCTAGATAAACTGCATTTTCATCTCCACGGAAGCTATAGTAGAAGTGAACCTGTTTATCTAAAATAGGATGTTCACGGATGTAAGAGATGAAGGGGGTAATCCCAATACCTCCAGCAATCCAAACCTGATTTTCTCGTCCTTCTTCTATGATCATGTGTCCGTAAGCTCTATCTACGCTTACTTTGCTGCCGACTTGAAGATTGTCATAGATATTCTTGGTATGGTCGCCTGAATTTTTGACAGTAAAGTAAAGAGTTTGGCCGTGACCACCTGAGATAGAAAAGGGATGCGGAGCACTTTCAAAGCCCTCTTGGAAAATCTTTAGAAAGGCAAATTGTCCTGCTTGATAATTGAAAGGTCTGCTAAGATGAATTTGAATTTCTCTAGTATCGTGGTTTAAGCGTTTGAGATGGGTAATTTTCCCTAGATAGGGGAAGGAAATCTTTTGATAAAGGAAGATGATGTAAAAACCAGCCAGTAAGCCTAAAAGGGCATAGCTACCAACAAGAAAACTTAGAAGATTAAATGTAAGGAGACGATTGCCCATCATCATGTAGACATGAAAGAGTCCGAAAATATAAGCTAGGTAAACCAGGCGGTGAATCCATCGCCAAGCTTCGTATTGGATGTATCTGCCTAAATAGGCGACAAGGATGATACTGGCAAAGATATAGATGGCAAGATTTCCAAACTGAGCAGCTAAACGAGAGCCCCACAAACCGCCCATACTTAAGTTATGAAAGATTAGTAGGATGATGGAGAGAAAGGCTGTGAATTTGTGGACAGTATAGACCTTCTCCAAACCGTGAAACCAGCTTTCTAGTAGGGGGAGACGAGTGGCTAGGATAAAAGTCAGAGATAGGCTTGTTAAAGCTAGTCCTGGAATCATGAATTGGGGAGAAGTGTTCATCCAAGTCAAAATAGTCAAGATAAAACTAGCTATGATAAAGAGTAGTCCTTTGATTGATTTCATAGAGAATTTCATTTCATTTAGATTTGATTTGTTGTAAACAAATTTGTTACATTTTATCATAGAAAAAGTATGGTGTCAAATTGAGGTCTATAAATATCTACTCTCATCAAAAAACTCTCCAATTGAACTGGAGAGTGGCTGTTTATACTCAATGAAAA
>NZ_VMLJ01000039.1:0-17935 GCF_013276615.1 Streptococcus sp. 1621 | reverse complement strand
TAACATATATACGGCAAGGTGAAGCTGACGTGGTTTGAAGAGATTTTCGAAGAGTATTATTCTGCAGCTTGTTGCCAACGTTTGGCTAGCATATGAGACAGGCTAGAAATGGCTAGGTTAAAGCTGAAGTAGATGAGGGCAATCAGGATATAAAGACTGAAGACCTGCTCTGGTTCGAAATAACGGCCCATGAGAATTTGGCTGGCTCCAAAGAGTTCTTGTAGGGCGATAACAGAGTAGAGGAGGCTGGTATCCTTAATTACGGTTACAAACTGAGAAATGATGGCTGGCAACATTTTACGAATAGCTTGTGGGAGAATGATGTGATAGAGGATTTGGGCTGAGGTAAATCCCTGCGACATTCCTGCTTCGTACTGTCCCTTGTCCACGGCATTGAGACCACCTCGGATAATCTCAGCCAAGGCTGCTGAGGTAAAGAGGGTAAAGGCTGTAATACCTGCTGGAGTGGACTTCATCTTGAATACCAAAAAAATTGTGAAAATCCAGAGAAGGTTGGGAACGTTACGCACAAACTCGATATAAATGCTGGAAATAATGCGCAAGATAGGATTTTTGCCATTTCTCATGACGGCTAGAACCGTACCGATAAGGGTAGAGAGGACGATGGCAATCAGAGAAATGTAGAGGGTCAAGCCAAATCCTTTAAGGATAAAGACTAGGTTATCTGGTGTCAAAACTTCTAAAATGGATTCCATAGTAACCTCCTAAAGTGAATAGGTTTTTTTGTTGGCTTGCTCCATTTTGCGACCAAACTGGGCAACAGGGAAGCATAGAGAAAAGTAGAGAAGGGCAGCGCCTAAAAAGGCTGGAATGTAGTTTCCGTTAAGAGCCGACCAAGACTTGGTCACAAACATCAAATCAACTCCAGAAATGATAGCGACTGTAGAGGTGTTCTTGATGAGGTTGACGATTTGGTTGGTCAAAGGAGGGAGAATGATACGGAAAGCCTGAGGCAAGATAATCAAGCGCATAGCACTAATATAGGTAAACCCTTGCGACAAGGCGGCCTCCATCTGACCGCTAGGAATAGACTGAATACCTGAACGAATAACCTCAGCGATATAGGCGCTGTGATAGAGACCTACACAGAGTACAGCTGTCCAATAAATCGGAATCATGATGATATGGTCACTGATAAGAGGTAGGCCATAGAAGACGATAACAAACTGCACCAAGAGGGGAGTGTTTTGGTAAAACTCGACAAAGATGCGAGCTAAAATGCGCAAAATTGGGCGTTTACTGGTCGACATGGCTCCAAAGAAGATACCCAAGACCATGGCGAGAATAAAGGATCCGATTGCTAGGGCAAGAGTAAAGAGGAAGCCATTGAAAAATTGTCCAAAATCCTGAAAATAGGCTGTCCAAGATGATAAATCTGTCATGAGGTGTCCTCCTTAATCTGCAGTATGGCTAGATGGTTTGAGCTTGTAACGGTCATAAAGTTTTTGTAAACTGCCATCCTTGCTCCATTTGGTAACCAAGTTATCGAGATAGTTGTTGAGTTCGGTATTTGATTTCTTGGTAACGATACCGTAGTCAGATGGCTTGAAACTATCATTTAGTAGTACTGTGCGTTTGCTGATGTAGCCAGATAGAATAGAGCGGTCAACGGAAAAGGCATCAATACGATGAGCGTGTAGAGAAGTAATCAATTCTGGATAGGAACCAAGTTCTACAAATTTAAACTTCAGGCCTTTCTTTTTACCCAGTTCGGTAATCAGGCGTTGGGTGATGGAACCTTGGGCAACACCGATGGTTTTTCCGTTTAGGTCCTCAATGCTTTTGATTTTGGCAGACTTATTGACCAAAAAGCCAGAAGCGTCTGTATAGTAGGGGCTGGTGAAGTTGTAGAGTTTTTTGCGTTCGTCTGTGATGGTGAAGGTCGCGATATCCATATCGACCTGTTCATTGTCTAGAAGTGGTCCACGAGTTTGCGCTGTAACAGGAACATAGCGAACCTTGACCTTGAGTTCATCTGCTACCATCTTAGCCAAGTCAGTTTCGATACCAGAATAGGCCCCAGTCTTAGGATCCTTGTAACCGAAATTAGGAACGTCTTGTTTTACACCGACAACTAGCTCGCCTCTCTTTTGAATGTCTGCGACACTAGTATCAGCCTGAACTGGTTTTGCAGTAGCAAGGCCCAAAAGGCTAATCAGTAATGCGGATAAAAAGAATTTCTTTTTCATAGGCGTCTCCTTATTTGACTTTGTCACTTTCGTGGTTGATGATTTTGCTGAGAAATTGTTGGGCACGAGGTTCACTTGGATTGTCGAAAAAGTCATCAACATCTGTCGTATCCACCAACACTTCTCCATCAGCCATAAAGATGATACGATCGGCAACTTCACGGGCAAAGCCCATTTCATGGGTAACGACAATCATATTCATACCATCGTGGGCTAATTTTTGCATAACTGCCAGAACATCACCGATGGTTTCAGGGTCAAGGGCAGATGTTGGCTCATCAAAGAGGAGGAGTTCCGGATGCATAGCGAGTCCACGCGCGATGGCAATCCGTTGTTTTTGTCCACCAGATAGCATGGCTGGATATGAATCTTTCTTGTCCCACATATTTACAAATTCTAGATATTTTTGGGCTGTTTTTTCAGCTTCTTTTTTATCAATTCCTAGAACTTTTATGGGTGCGAGTGTTACGTTTTCTAACACTGTTTTGTGAGGGTAGAGGTTAAAATGTTGGAAAACCATACCAACTTCCTTGCGAAGCGGTACCAAATCTTTCTGGCTGGCACCAGCAACTTGGTGACCATTTACTAGAAGACTTCCTTTGTCAATAGCCTCCAAACCATTGATGGTGCGGATCAGAGTGGACTTCCCAGAACCAGAAGGGCCTAGGAGGACAACGACTTGCCCTTTTTCAAAACGGAGATTGATGTCGCGGAGCGCGTGGTAGTCCCCGTAATATTTTTCGACGTGTTCAAATTCTACTAAAGCCATAAGGAATCTCCTTTGTGTTAGATTTTATAACATGATTCTACACCAAAAGATTTGTCTTGTCAAATCATATCTGAAAAAATTCACTAAAATTTTATAAAAAAGCAATCTGGATAGAGAAAACGTCTAAATCATGTTATAATGAAGCAATAGAATTCTTAGAAAGAGTGGATGTCTTTTTGATAACACCTACTTATGAATGGCAGTTTGCCCCGCAAGTAGAAGATGCGGATTTTACAAAGATAGCCAAGAAGGCTGGACTGGGTCCTGAGGTGGCTCGGTTATTATTTGAGAGAGGGATTCAGGACCAAGAAAGTCTGAAAAAGTTTTTAGAACCTTCCTTGGAGGACTTGCATGACCCTTATCTGCTCCATGATATGGACAAGGCAGTGGAACGGATTCGTCAGGCCATTGAAGAAGGGGAAAATATCCTCATATACGGAGACTACGATGCGGATGGCATGACTTCGGCTTCTATTGTTAAGGAAAGTTTGGAACAGCTTGGCGCTGAGTGCCGTGTTTACTTGCCCAATCGTTTTACCGACGGTTATGGGCCTAATGTCAGTGTTTATAAGTACTTCATCGAGCAAGAAGGAATTTCCTTGATTGTGACAGTGGATAATGGAGTTGCTGGTCACGAGGCTATTGAACTAGCCCAGTCTATGGGGGTAGATGTCATTGTGACTGACCACCATTCTATGCCTGAAACCTTGCCAGATGCCTATGCTATTGTCCATCCTGAGCATCCAGATGCAGACTATCCTTTCAAATATTTGGCTGGATGCGGAGTGGCTTTCAAGCTGGCTTGTGCCTTGTTAGAAGAAGTACAAGTGGAATTGCTTGATTTGGTCGCTATTGGAACCATTGCTGATATGGTGAGTTTGACGGATGAAAACCGCATTCTAGTTCAATATGGTTTGGAAATGTTGGGGCACACTCAGCGTATTGGTCTACAAGAAATGCTGGACATGGCTGGGATTGCTGCCAACGAAGTGACAGAAGAAACGGTTGGTTTCCAGATTGCCCCTCGTTTGAATGCTTTGGGGCGTTTGGACGATCCCAATTCAGCCATCGATTTGCTGACTGGGTTTGATGATGAGGAAGCGCATGAGATTGCCCTCATGATTCATCAGAAAAACGAAGAGCGTAAGGAAATTGTTCAGTCTATCTATGAAGAAGCTAAGACCATGGTGGATCCTGAAAAGAAGGTCCAAGTCTTGGCCAAGGAAGGCTGGAATCCTGGAGTTCTAGGAATCGTAGCTGGTCGTTTGTTGGAAGAATTGGGACAGACAGTCATTGTTCTTAATATAGAAGACGGTCGTGCCAAGGGCAGTGCTCGTAGTGTGGAAGCGGTCGATATTTTTGAGGCTCTGGATCCTCATCGAGACCTCTTTATCGCCTTTGGAGGCCATGCTGGTGCGGCTGGCATGACGCTGGAAGTGGAGAAACTCTCAGATTTATCTCAAGTCTTGGAAGATTATGTTCGTGAAAAAGGTGCAGATGCTGCTGGCAAGAACAAGTTAAACTTAGATGAAGAGTTGGATTTGGAGACTTTGAGTCTTGAAACAGTCAAGAACTTTGAACGTTTGGCGCCTTTTGGCATGGACAATCAGAAACCTGTCTTTTATATCAAGGATTTTCAGGTCGAAAGTGCTCGTACTATGGGGGCAGGCAACGCTCATCTCAAGCTAAAAATTTCCAAGGGTGAGGCGAGTTTTGAAGTGGTAGCCTTTGGACAAGGCAGATGGGCAACAGAGTTTGCTCAAACCAAGAATCTAGAGTTGGCAGTCAAATTGTCTGTCAACCAATGGAATGGCCAAACTGCCCTGCAGTTGATGATGGTGGATGCGCGTGTGGAGGGTGTTCAACTCTTTAACATTCGTGGGAAAAATGCAGTCTTACCAGAAGGGGTTCCAGTCTTGGATTTTGCTGGAGAACTGCCAAATCTGGCGGCTAGTGAAGCTATTGTCGTGAAAACCATTCCTGAGGATATTACTCAGCTGAAGATCATTTTTCAGGAACAGAATTTCTCTGCTGTCTATTTCAAAAATGACATTGATAAGGCCTATTATCTGACAGGCTATGGGACTAGAGAGCAGTTTGCCAAATTGTACAAGACCATCTACCAATTCCCAGAGTTTGATATTCGCTACAAGCTGAAGGATTTGGCTGCTTATCTCAATATCCAACAAATCTTGCTGGTTAAGATGATTCAAGTATTTGAAGAGCTAGGCTTTGTGACCATCAAAGATGGTGTCATGACAGTGAATAAAGAAGCGCCAAAGCGAGAGATAGGAGAAAGTCAGATTTACCAAAATCTCAAACAAACCGTCAAAGACCAAGAAATAATGGCACTAGGAACTGTGCAAGAAATTTATGACTTTTTAATGGAAAAAGAGTAGACGTAAGAAAGAGTTGGGCAACCAGCTCTTTTTTGAAAACAAATCTTCATTTTGAAAATCATCAAAAAAATGGTATAATGGTAGGAAAAGATTCGGCTAACAGTAATAGTGCTTTTAGAATAAGAGGGTAAGCAACCCTATAATCAAGATAAACTAAGATTTTGGAGGAAAAATGAGTAATATTAGTTTAACAACACTTGGTGGTGTACGTGAAAATGGGAAAAATATGTACATTGCTGAAATTGGAGAGTCCATTTTTGTTTTGAATGCAGGGTTAAAATATCCCGAAAATGAACAATTAGGGGTCGATGTGGTGATTCCAAAGATGGACTACCTTTTTGAAAATAAAGATCGAATTGCTGGGGTATTTTTAACTCACGGACATGCAGATGCTATTGGTGCTCTGCCTTATCTCTTGGCTGAAGCCAAGGTACCTGTATTTGGCTCTGAGTTGACCATTGAGTTGGCAAAACTCTTTGTCAAAGGAAATGACGCAGTCAAGAAATTTAATGATTTTCATGTTATTGATGAAGATACGGAGATTGATTTTGGTGGGACAGTGGTTTCCTTCTTCCCTACGACTTACTCCGTTCCAGAGAGCCTGGGAATTGTCTTGAAGACAGCTGAAGGTAGCATCGTTTATACAGGTGACTTCAAATTTGACCAGACAGCTAGTGAATCCTATGCGACAGACTTCGCTCGTTTGGCAGAAATCGGTCGTGACGGCGTCCTGGCTCTCCTCAGTGATTCGGCCAATGCGGACAGCAATATTCAGGTGGCTAGTGAAAGTGAAGTTAGAGATGAAATTACCCAAACCATTGCTGACTGGGAAGGTCGTATCATCGTTGCAGCTGTTTCCAGTAACCTTTCTCGTATCCAGCAGATTTTTGACGCTGCGGATAAAACAGGTCGACGTATCGTCTTGACAGGATTTGATATTGAAAATATCGTCCGCACAGCGATTCGTCTCAAGAAGTTGTCTTTAGCCAACGAAATTCTCTTGATTAAGCCGAAAGATATGTCTCGCTTTGAAGACCATGAGTTGATTATTCTTGAGACAGGTCGTATGGGTGAACCTATCAATGGACTTCGTAAGATGTCGATTGGTCGCCATCGTTATGTAGAAATCAAGGATGGGGACCTGGTCTATATTGCTACGGCTCCGTCTATTGCTAAAGAAGCCTTCGTTGCGCGTGTGGAAAATATGATTTATCAGGCAGGAGGGGTTGTCAAATTGATTACCCAAAGTTTACATGTATCAGGGCACGGAAATGCGCGTGACTTGCAGTTGATGATCAATCTCTTGCAACCCAAGTATCTCTTCCCGATTCAAGGGGAATACCGTGAGTTAGATGCTCATGCTAAGGCTGCTATGGCGGTCGGGATGCTGCCAGAACGCATTTTCATTCCTAAAAAGGGAACCAGCATGGCTTATGAGAATGGAGACTTTGTCCCAGCTGGAGCGGTTTCGGCAGGGGATGTCTTGATTGACGGGAATGCCATCGGTGATGTTGGAAATGTGGTTCTTCGTGACCGTAAGGTCTTGTCAGAGGATGGTATTTTTATCGTAGCGATCACAGTTAACCGTCGTGAGAAGAAAATTGTAGCCAAGGCTCGTGTTCATACGCGTGGATTTGTTTATCTTAAGAAGAGCCGCGATATTCTCCGTGAAAGTTCAGAATTGATTAACCAGACGGTAGAAGACTATCTTCAAGGAGATGACTTTGACTGGGCAGATCTTAAAGGGAAAGTTCGTGATAATCTGACCAAGTATCTCTTTGACCAAACCAAGCGTCGTCCAGCTATTTTACCAGTAGTCATGGAAGCAAAATAATCTTTGAAATAAACAGAGAGAAAGTTGAGTTTCGGCTTTTTCTTATAGAAAAATAGAGGAAAAATATGGCAGTAATGAAAATCGAGTATTACTCACAAGTTTTGGATATGGAGTGGGGAGTGAATGTCCTCTACCCTGATGCCAATCGAGTAGAAGAACCAGATTGTGAAGATATTCCCGTCTTGTACCTCTTGCACGGGATGTCTGGCAATCATAATAGTTGGCTTAAGCGGACCAATGTAGAACGCTTGCTTCGGGGAACTAATCTCATTGTCGTCATGCCCAATACCAGCAATGGTTGGTATACCGATACCCAGTATGGTTTTGACTATTACACAGCTCTAGCAGAGGAATTGCCACAGGTTCTGAAACGCTTCTTCCCTAATATGACCAGTAAGCGTGAAAAGACCTTTATTGCTGGTCTCTCTATGGGAGGCTACGGCTGCTTTAAACTGGCTCTTGCTACAAATCGTTTCTCTCATGCGGCTAGTTTTTCGGGTGCCCTTAGTTTTCAAGAGTTTTCTCCTGAAAGCCAAAACTTGGGAACACCAGCTTACTGGAGAGGTGTGTTTGGGGAGATTAAAGATTGGACAGCTAGCCCCTATTCTCTTGAAAGTCTGGCTAAAAAATCGGATAAAA
The DNA here is from genome assembly GCF_013276615.1 of Streptococcus sp. 1621. Lineage (NCBI taxonomy): Bacteria > Bacillati > Bacillota > Bacilli > Lactobacillales > Streptococcaceae > Streptococcus > Streptococcus sp. 1621. The sequence continues at coordinate 10,084 of NZ_VMLJ01000039.1, read as the reverse complement.
AGACCAAGCTTTGGGCTTGGTGTGGCGAGCAGGATTTCTTGTACGAAGCCAATAATCTAGCAGTGAAAAATCTCAAAAAACTAGGTTTTGATGTGACCTATAGCCATAGTGCTGGAACTCACGAGTGGTATTATTGGGAAAAACAATTGGAACGGTTCTTGGCAACTCTGCCAATCGATTTCAAATTAGAAGAGAGATTGACTTAGTTTGAACTTCAGCATAGGGGGAGTAGAACTAAAATAAAATATGTTTTCACTAGACTTTTCAAACGAAAGTAGTAGAATAGTAATAAGATACTGGAGGAAAGAGAGTAGGAAATGTACCGTTATCAAATTGGCATTCCCACATTAGAATATGATCAGTTTGTTAAAGAACATGAATTAGCTAATGTATTACAAAGCAGTGCTTGGGAAAAAGTGAAATCTGATTGGAATCATGAGAGATTTGGTGTCTATGAAGAGGGGAGGTTACTGGCTGTGGCTAGTATTCTCATAAAATCTCTGCCTTTAGGCTATAAAATGTTTTATATTCCAAGAGGTCCCATATTGGATTACAGGGATACAGAAGTTTTAAAGTTTGTTCTGCAGTCTATTAAGTCTTACGCTCGTAGTAAGAGAGCGGTTTTTGTGACTTTTGACCCAAGTATTTGTCTATCTCAACATTTGGTCAATCAAGATAAAACAGAATATCCTGAAAATCTTGCTATTATTGATAGTTTGCAACAAATGGGAGTAAGGTGGTCAGGAAAAACAGAGGAAATGGGAGACACCATTCAACCTCGTATTCAGGCGAAAATATACAAGGAAAATTTTGAAGAAGATAAACTTTCCAAGTCAACAAAACAGGCTATTCGAACAGCACGGAATAAGGGGGTAGAGATTCAATTTGGTGGAACTGAATTATTGGAGTCTTTTTCCTTTTTGATGAAAAAAACCGAGAAGCGGAAAGAGATTCATTTGAGGAATGAAGCCTATTATAAAAAGTTGTTAGATAATTTTAAGGACAAGGCCTATATCACCTTGGCAACCTTAGATGTCTCTAAACGTTCGCAAGAATTAGAAGAACAGTTAGCGAAAAACAGAGCCTTGGAAGAGACCTTTACTGAGTCGACTCGCACTTCAAAAGTAGAAGCGCAGAAGAAGGAAAAAGAACGTTTGTTAGAGGAATTGACTTTCCTGCAGGAATATATGGATGCAGGTCAAGCAAGAGTTCCTTTAGCAGCTACCTTGACTTTAGAATTCGGACAAACTTCTGTCAATCTATATGCTGGTATGGATGATGATTTTAAACGTTACAATGCACCAATTTTAACTTGGTATGAAACAGCTCGCTATGCCTTTGAGCGAGGTATGGTCTGGCAAAATTTAGGTGGTGTTGAAAACTCTCTCAATGGTGGACTTTATCATTTTAAGGAAAAATTTAATCCAACGATTGAAGAATACTTGGGTGAATTTACAATACCTACCCATCCTCTCTATCCTCTGTTAAGACTTGCTCTTGATTTCCGTAAAACATTAAGAAAAAAACATAGAAAGTAAGTATATGGCACTAATTACACTCACGAAAGAAGAGTTTCAGGCTTATTCTGATCAGGTTTCTTCTCGTTCCTTTATGCAATCGGTTCAGATGGGGGATTTGCTAGAAAAAAGAGGGGCTCGAATTGTTTATCTTGCTTTGAAACAAGAAGGAGAGATTCAAGTTGCAGCTCTGGTTTATAGCTTGCCCATGCTGGGTGGTCTGCATATGGAGATCAATTCGGGGCCGATTTATACCCAACAAGATGCACTTCCAGTTTTTTATGCGGAGTTAAAAGAATATGCCAAGCAAAATGGTGTATTAGAGTTGCTTGTAAAACCTTATGAAACTTATCAAACTTTTGATAGCCAAGGTAATCCAATAGATGCTGAGAAAAAAAATATCATTCATGGTTTAACTGATTTAGGTTATCAATTTGATGGCTTGACGACAGGTTATCCAGGTGGAGAGCCGGATTGGTTATACTATAAAGATTTGACTGAATTAACTGAAAAGAATTTGCTTAAAAGTTTTAGCAAAAAAGGGAAACCCTTGGTGAAAAAGGCTGAAACCTTTGGCATTCGGTTGAAAAAGTTAAAACGTGAAGAACTATCGATTTTTAAGAACATCACAAAAGAAACCTCTGAACGTAGAGAATATAGTGATAAAAGTTTAGAATATTATGAGCATTTTTATGATGTTTTTGGAGAACAAGCGGAGTTTCTCATAGCAACCTTAAATTTTTCGGAGTATATGAGCAAATTGCAAGGTGAGCAAAGTAAACTAGAAGAAGTCTTGGACAAGTTGCGACTTGATTTGAGTAAAAATCCTCATTCTGAGAAAAAACAAAATCAACTGAGAGAATATTCTAGTCAATTTGAAACGTTTGAAGTTCGAAAAGCAGAAGCGCGAGACTTGATTGAAAAATATGGAGAAGAAGATATTGTTTTAGCTGGGAGTTTATTTGTTTATATGCCTCAGGAAACGACTTACCTCTTTAGTGGTTCCTACACTGAGTTTAATAAATTCTATGCCCCTGCGCTACTTCAAAAATATATTATGTTGGAAAGTATAAAACGTGGAATACCTAAATACAACTTCCTAGGGATTCAAGGGATTTTTGATGGAAGTGATGGTGTTTTGCGTTTTAAACAAAATTTTAATGGCTATATTGTACGCAAAGCGGGTACTTTCCGTTATCATCCATCGCCTTTAAAATACAAAACTATTCAGTTATTCAAAAAAATATTAGGACGTTAATACTCTTCGAAAATCTCTTCAAACCACGTCAGCTCTATCTGCAACCTCAAAACAGTGTTTTGAGCAGTCTGCGGCTAGCTTCCTAGTTTGGCTCTTTGATTTTCATTGAGTATAAGATGAAAAAGTCAGTATTTAGTTTTCTTTCAGCTTCTTTTAGTAAAATAGACTTTATTTACTAGAAAGGTGGAAGGATATGCGCTGGCTTTTTCGTTTGATAGGGGCTTTCTTTTCTTTTGTTTGGCGTTTGTTTTGGCGTCTGGTTTGGATAGTTGTGCTCTTATGTGTGCTTGCTTTCGGATTTCTCTGGTATCTGAACGGGGATTTTCAAGGGGCGCTAAAGCAAGCAGAACGGTCAGTAAAGATTGGTCAACAAAGTATCGACCAATGGGAAAGAACAGGGCAACTGCCTAAGTTGAACCAGACAGATAGCCATCAACACTCTGAAGGAAGATGGCCACAGGCTTCTGCTCGTATTTACTTGAATCCCCAGATGGATTCACGCTTTCAAGAAGCTTATTTAGAAGCAATCCAGAATTGGAATCAAACTGGTGCTTTTAACTTTGAAATTGTCGCTGAGTCCAGCAAGGCGGATACCTTGGCTACTGAGATGAACGACGGAAACACTCCTGTGGCAGGAGAGGCTGAAAGTCAGACCAATCTCTTGACAGGACAATTCTTATCTGTCACGGTACGGTTGAATCATTATTATTTGTCCAATCCTAACTATGGCTATTCCTATGAGCGTATTGTCCATACGGCAGAACATGAGTTGGGTCATGCGATTGGCTTGGACCATACAGATGAGAAGTCTGTCATGCAACCAGCAGGTTCTTTTTATGGTATCCAGGAAGAGGATGTTGCAAACCTCCGAAAAATATATGAGACTAGTGAGTAGGGAACAATCTTTCCCTACTTTTTTGCTATAATGGAATTATGAACAACTTGATTAAATCAAAACTAGAGCTCTTGCCGACCAGCCCTGGTTGCTACATTCACAAGGATAAAAACGGCACCATTATCTATGTAGGAAAGGCTAAAAATCTGCGTAACCGCGTGAGATCTTATTTCCGTGGGAGTCACGATACCAAGACAGAGGCCTTGGTGTCTGAAATTGTGGATTTTGAATTTATCGTTACGGAGTCTAATATTGAGGCACTTCTCCTAGAAATCAACCTAATCAAGGAAAACAAGCCCAAGTACAATATCATGCTCAAGGATGACAAGTCCTATCCTTTCATCAAAATCACCAACGAGCGCTATCCTCGTTTGATTATTACCCGTCAGGTCAAAAAGGACGGTGGTCTCTACTTTGGGCCTTATCCAGATGTGGGGGCAGCCAATGAAATCAAGCGACTGCTGGATCGAATTTTCCCTTTTCGCAAGTGTACAAACCCACCGTCTAAGGTCTGTTTTTATTACCATATCGGTCAATGCATGGCTCACACTATCTGTAAGAAGGATGAGTCCTATTTCAAGTCTATGGCTCAGGAGGTTTCTGACTTCTTAAAAGGGCAGGATGACAAAATCATTGATGACCTCAAGGGCAAAATGTCAGCGGCAGCCCAGACTATGGAATTTGAACGTGCGGCGGAATACCGTGACCTAATTCAGGCCATTGGAACACTTCGAACCAAGCAACGGGTCATGGCTAAGGATCTCCAAAATCGGGATGTCTTTGGCTACTATGTGGACAAGGGTTGGATGTGTGTTCAGGTTTTCTTTGTCCGTCAGGGCAAGCTTATCGAGCGCGATGTCAATCTCTTCCCCTACTTCAATGATCCAGATGAGGATTTCTTGACCTATGTGGGACAGTTCTATCAAGAAAAATCTCACCTGGTTCCCAATGAGGTACTGATTCCGCAGGATATTGACCAAGAAGCCGTTAAAGCCTTAGTGGATTCCAAGATTCTCAAACCCCAGCGTGGAGAGAAAAAACAGCTGGTCAATCTAGCCATAAAAAATGCCCGTGTTAGTCTGGAGCAGAAGTTCAATCTGCTAGAAAAATCAGTCGAAAAGACCCAAGGAGCTATTGAAAATCTAGGACGCTTGCTCCAAATCCCGACACCAGTCCGCATCGAATCCTTTGATAACTCCAATATCATGGGAACCAGTCCTGTTTCAGCCATGGTGGTCTTTGTCAACGGCAAACCAAGTAAGAAGGATTATCGTAAGTACAAGATAAAAACGGTTGTCGGTCCAGACGATTATGCCAGCATGAGAGAGGTCATTCGCAGGCGTTATGGTCGAGTTCAACGTGACGGCTTGACTCCGCCAGATTTGATTGTGATTGATGGGGGGCAAGGTCAGGTCAATATCGCCAAGCAAGTCATCCAAGAGGAGCTAGGCTTGGATATTCCAATTGCAGGTCTGCAAAAGAATGACAAGCACCAAACCCATGAATTGCTCTTTGGAGATCCGCTTGAGGTGGTGGAGTTGTCTCGCAATTCTCAAGAATTTTTCCTCCTCCAACGCATCCAAGATGAGGTCCACCGCTTTGCCATTACTTTCCACCGTCAACTGCGCTCCAAAAATTCTTTTTCATCACAATTGGATGGCATTGAAGGGCTGGGACCTAAACGCAAGCAAAATCTCATGAAGCATTTCAAGTCTCTGACCAAAATCAAGGAAGCCAGTGTGGATGAGATTGTCGAAGTTGGGGTGCCAAGAGCCGTTGCAGAGGCTGTGCAGAGGAAGTTGAACCCGCAGGAAGAAGTGGAGTTGACCCAAGTAGCGGAAGAAAGAGTAGATTATCAAACGGAAGGAAACCACAATGAACCATAAAATCGCAATTTTATCAGATATTCATGGCAATGCGACGGCCCTAGAAGCAGTGATTGCAGATGCTAAAAATCAAGGAGTCAGTGAATACTGGCTTCTGGGAGATATTTTTCTTCCTGGTCCAGGCGCAAATGACTTAGTCGCCCTGCTAAAGGACCTTCCTATCACAGCAAGTGTTCGAGGCAATTGGGATGATCGTGTCCTTGAGGTCTTGGATGGCGAATATGGTTTGGAAGATCCGAAAGAAATTCAGTCAATGCGCATGACCCAGTTTTTGATGGAGCGAATGGATCCTGCAACGATTGTCTGGCTACGAAGCTTGCCTTTGCTGGAAAAGAAAGAAATTGACGGATTGCGCTTTTCTATCTCTCATAATTTGCCAAATAAGAACTATGGTGGTGACTTGCTAGTTGAGAATGATACAGAGAAATTTGACCAACTGCTAGATGCGGAAACCGACGTGGCAGTCTATGGTCATGTTCACAAGCAGTTGCTTCGTTATGGCAGTCAGGGGCAACAAATCATCAATCCAGGGTCGATTGGCATGCCCTATTTTAATTGGGAGGCGTTAAAAAATCACCGTGCCCAGTATGCCGTGATAGAGGTTGAAGATGGGGAATTGGTAAATATCCTATTTCGTAAAGTCGCTTATGATTATGAAGCGGAGTTAGAACTGGCCAAGTCCAAGGGGCTTCCTTTTATCGAAATGTATGAAGAGCTACGAAGAGAAGACAACTATCAGGGGCACAATCTGGAACTCTTAGCCAGCTTAATAGAAAAGCATGGGTATGTAGAGGATGTGAAAGATTATTTTGATTTTTTGTAAAAGTTTCCTAAAATAACTAATGCAAACTAAAAACGATTGGCTGGTCCAATCGCTTTTAGTATATCTTACTGTAACTGAGATTTATCTGGGAGATAAGAACCACCTAGATAGGTATTGCTGAGTTTTTCAAGGGTTCCGTCTTGGTAGAGTTCTTTGAGTACTTTATCAAATTGTTCTTTAAACTCTTTCTGGTCGCTTGAGAAAACGATATAGTTGCTGGGGCTATCGGCAGAAGGCAAGTCAACCACAGAAAGGTCTAAGCCACGGTCCTTGATAATCTTTTGAACGGATACTTTGTCAAAAACTAGGAAATCAAATTCACCGTTAGCAAGGTCTAGGATTCGTTTGCCGATATCTTCACCAGAAAAATCGATAGTAGCAGGATTATCAGTGTGTTTTTGATTCCAGTTATTGATGAATTGAGCGTTTGAAGTTCCGGTATCTTCTTGCGTTGTTTTGCCAGCGATTTGGTCAAGAGAAGTCAAAGGATTTTTCTTGTTGCTGACAAGGACGAGGGGATTGTTTGAAATTGGAAGTGAGTAGAGGTATTTTTCAGCACGCTCTTTTGTGTAACTCAAGTTATTTGCCGCAGCCTGATAGTGACCAGAATCAAGTCCTGGGAAGATACTTTCCCAGGCAGTTCTTTGGAATTGAATCTCGTAGTCGCTGAGTTTTTCATCCACTGCCTTTAGAACTTCAATATCGAAGCCTGTCAGATTGCCTTTATCTTCGTAGTCAAATGGTGGCACATCGCCAGCTGTAGCAACGACGATTGTCTTTTGAGAACTAGTCTCTTTAGGTGTAGCTTGATTCCCACAGGCAACTAAAAAGGGGATGATAGCTAGTAAAAGGCTAAATTTTTTCATAATATCTCCATTCAAATGTAAAGTACTTGCTAGTTTATCAGAAACTTTCTTGATGAACCAATATATATTTTTTATGGCTGTAATAAAAAATCTTAATCATGAAAAATCCCTGCAAGCTCTTTCAAATTATGGTAGAATGGAAGCAGTAGAATTAGAAAAGGAAATCGATTATGAAATTTCTTGAATTAAATAAAAAACGTCATGCGACTAAGCATTTCACTGATAAGCCAGTTGATCCAAAAGATGTGCGTACGGCTATCGAAATTGCAACCTTGGCTCCAAGCGCCCACAACAGCCAGCCTTGGAAATTTGTGGTGGTACGTGAGAAAAATGCCGAACTAGCAAAATTGGCTTACGGTTCAAACTTTGAACAGGTATCATCAGCGCCTGTAACTATTGCCTTGTTTACAGACACAGATTTGGCTAAACGTGCCCGCAAGATTGCCCGTGTCGGTGGCGCAAAGAATTTCTCAGAAGAACAACTTCAATATTTCATGAAGAACTTGCCTGCGGAATTTGCCCGTTACAATGAACAACAAGTCAGCGACTACCTAGCCCTCAATGCAGGTTTGGTTGCTATGAACTTGGTTCTGGCTCTTACAGACCAAGGAATCGGATCAAATTTGATCCTTGGATTTGACAAATCAAAAGTCAATGAGGTTTTGGAAATTGAAGACCGTTTCCGCCCAGAACTCTTGATCACAGTGGGTTACACAGACGAAAAATTGGAACCAAGCTACCGCTTGCCAGTAGATGAAATCATCGAGAAAAGATAGAAAGAAGAAAAAATGACAGTAATTGATTTTACAGCAGAAGTAGAAAAACGCAAAGAAGACCTCTTGGCTGACTTGTTTAGCCTTTTGGAAATCAACTCAGAACGTGATGATAGCAAGGTTGATGCTGAGCATCCATTTGGACCTGGTCCAGTAAAAGCCTTGGAAAAATTCCTTGAAATAGCAGATCGTGATGGCTACCCAACTAAAAATGTTGACAACTACGCAGGACATTTTGAATTTGGTGATGGAGAAGAAGTTCTCGGAATCTTTGCCCACATGGATGTGGTGCCAGCTGGTAGCGGTTGGGACACAGACCCTTACACACCAACTATCAAAGATGGTCGCCTTTATGCGCGTGGGGCTTCGGACGACAAGGGGCCTACAACAGCTTGTTACTATGGTTTGAAAATCATCAAAGAATTGGGCCTTCCAACTTCTAAGAAAGTTCGCTTTATTGTTGGAACAGACGAAGAATCAGGCTGGGCAGACATGGACTACTACTTTGAGCACGTAGGACTTGCCAAACCAGACTTCGGTTTCTCTCCAGACGCTGAATTCCCTATCATCAATGGTGAAAAAGGAAATATCACGGAATACCTTCACTTTGCAGGTGAAAATGCAGGTGGTGCCCGTCTTCACAGCTTCACAGGTGGTTTACGTGAAAACATGGTTCCTGAATCAGCAACAGCAGTTATTTCAGGTGATTTAGCTGACTTGCAAGCTAAACTAGATGCCTTTGTTGCAGAACACAAACTTAGAGGAGAACTCCAAGAAGAAAACGGTCAATACAAGGTGACCATCATTGGTAAATCAGCCCACGGTGCTATGCCTGCTTCAGGTGTCAATGGTGCGACTTACCTAGCCCTCTTCCTTAACCAGTTTGACTTTGCTGGTCCAGCTAAAGACTACCTTGACATCGCTGGTAAAATTCTCTTGAACGACCATGAGGGTGAAAATCTCAAGATTGCTCATGTGGATGAAAAGATGGGTGCTCTTTCTATGAATGCCGGTGTCTTCCGCTTCGATGAAACAAGTGCTGACAATACCATTGCCCTTAACATCCGCTATCCAAAAGGAACAAGTCCAGAGCAAATCAAGTCAATCCTTGAAAACTTGCCAGTTGCTTCTGTTAGCCTTTCTGAACATGGTCACACGCCTCACTATGTGCCAATGGAAGATCCACTTGTGCAAACCTTGTTGAATGTTTATGAAAAACAAACTGGACTTAAAGGTCACGAGCAAGTTATCGGTGGTGGAACCTTTGGTCGCTTGCTCGAACGCGGAGTTGCCTACGGTGCTATGTTCCCAGACTCAATTGACACCATGCACCAAGCTAATGAATTTATCGCCTTGGATGATCTCTTCCGAGCAGCAGCAATTTATGCCGAAGCTATTTACGAATTGATCAAATAAAACGATAGAAGTCTGAGATCTTATGCTTAGACTTCTTTTTGGAGGGAAAGTAGATGTCTCAAATCGAAAGAATCAAGCAGGCTCTTATGTCAGATCCGCAGAATGTCAGCTATACAGAGCGTGGCATTGAACCTCTCTTTGCAGCGCCAAAGACTGCTCGCATCAATATCATCGGTCAAGCGCCTGGTCTTAAAACCCAAGAAGCAGGCCTTTACTGGAAAGATAAGAGTGGTGACCGCCTGAGAGACTGGCTAGGTGTGGATGAAGATACCTTTTACAATTCAGGATATTTTGCTGTTCTGCCTATGGATTTCTACTTTCCAGGGCATGGAAAATCAGGTGACCTGCCACCGAGAACTGGCTTTGCAGAAAAATGGCATCCACAGCTCTTGCAAGAATTACCAGATATTCAATTGACCCTCTTGATTGGCCAATATGCCCAAGCCTACTATTTGCAGGAGAAAGTCAGTGGCAAGGTAACAGAACGAGTAAAACATTACCAGAACTACTTGCCAACCTATTTTCCACTAGTTCACCCCTCACCGCGAAATCAAATCTGGATGGCTAAAAATCCTTGGTTTGAGTCAGAAGTGGTGCCAGATTTGAAAAAAAGAATTAAAACCATTTTATAGTCAATGAAAATCAAAGAG
>NZ_VMLJ01000038.1:0-42965 GCF_013276615.1 Streptococcus sp. 1621 | reverse complement strand
AAAAAATTATTACCTAATACTAATTTAAAAAAAAAAAAAAAAAAAAAAAAAAAAAATTCCCCGCCGTATCATTGATGAGTATAAACCGGACAATAATGATACTACAAAAGTGAATGAAGTGGTTTTAAAAGCTGAGTTTGAAATGGATAAAACTACAGCGATGACTGTGTATAGAAATCCTCATGTAGGATATGTTGGTCCGGTTTTATCCAACACATACAAGGATAATAACTTTAAATTAGATGAAAAGAAAAAAACTTACACCTATGTAGACTTAAATGTGAATTTAGACAAAGATTTAGTTGTTCCGGAAAAATTATATGCAGAGTTTAATGGTTACTCATGGAGACCATTGTATGCTCTTGGAATTAAGGAAGATGGAACGAAGGAAATCCTAAATGTGTATTCAAAAGAAGGGACAGCCTTAGGAAATACAAAAGATAGCTTTAATTCAATCGTTAGTAATACGGACCCTAGAGTCACATTTGGTGTTGAAACTAAAGGTAACCATAATATAACATTTAGAATGATTCTTAGATCTTTAAACGGATATGATAGTAATAGACCGGAAAATGAACGAAATGAGCGTATAGCTGAGAGTGTAGTAAAACCGGATGAAGGTAAGTCTATTGCTGAAACAATTATGCGCAATATGATACTTCGATCTCTTACATCAACAGAACTTAAAGCCTTGTTCCCTAATAAGAGTGATGAAGAAATCAATCAGATGGTTGTTCGTATTAATCAAGATAAAGCCAAAGAGTTAGCAGATACAAATGGAAATACAGTACTAAAAGTAACAGGTTCTGTTGAGGGTAATGTTCATCCAAGTGCAGGTAGAATCGGTAGTGGCTGGTTAAGCCTGGATTCAGCTACAAATTTACCTATTAACAAAGTAGAAGCTAACGTTTTAGAACTAGGTTATGTTACATTTTATAATGTATCCTACCGATTCCAAAGTGGAACAGAGGGAAAAGTATTACCAGCAGTAATCGAAAACTATAAGCCAAAAGATACAGCTACTTACGAAAATGAAGCGAATGTAACACCAACACAACCGACAACTACAGAGTATATAGATGCAGAAAACGATGGAAAATGGGTCTTCAAAGGTTATGATGAAGCTAAAAAACAAGTAAACAAAGCAGATGTGGAGTTCATTGGAACATGGGTATTCGAATCTAATAAATACGGTGTAACATACAAATTCGTTAGTGGAACAGAAGGTAAAGCATTACCAGCAGCAATAGAAGGCTATAAACCAACAGACCAAAACCGTTATGTAGATAAAGCAAATGTAGTTGCGACTCAACCGACAAAAACAGAGTACGTAGATGCAGAAAATGATGGAAAATGGGTATTCAAGAGCTACGATGCTGAAAATAAACAAGTAAATAAAGCAGATGTAGCGTTTGTAGGAACATGGGTATTCGTGGCTAATAAATACGGTGTAACCTATAAATTTGAAAGTGGGACACCAGGTAAGACATTACCAGCAGCAATCGAAAACTATAAACCCACAGACCAAAACCGTTATGTAGATAAATCAAATGTAACAACAATTCAACCAACAAAAACAGAGTATGTTGATACAGCAAATGATGGAAAATGGGTATTCAAGAGTTACGATGCTGAAAATAAAGCAGTAAATAAAGCAGATGTAGAATTTGTAGGAACATGGGTATTCGAAGCTAAAAAATACGGTGTAACCTACAAATTTGAAAGTGGGACTGAAGGGAAAGAATTACCGAAGAATATTACCGAATTAACTCCTACAGATAAAAATGAGTATATTAACGGAAAGGAAGTTAAAGCAGAATCTCCAACAAAAACAGATGTGAAGGATGGAAAAGGAAGCTGGGTATTTAAAGGTTATAAAAAAGATACAGAAACAATAAACAAAGCAGATATCCAATTTGTGGGGATTTGGAAATATGTAGAAGAACCAGAACCTACGCCAAATCCAAATCCAAACCCAGGACCAAATCCAAACCCAAGACCAAATCCAAACCCAGGACCAAATCCAAACCCAGGACCAAATCCAGGACCAAATCCAAGCCCGGCACCAAGTCCAAGTCCAGCACCAAATCCAAGCCCGGCACCAAGTCCAAGCCCGGCACCAAACCCAAGTCCGGTACCAAGTCCAACTCCTTCAGAGAATTGGAATCAAGGAAGTACTGAAGTGTACAAGCAGGATGAACTACCTCAGACAGGTAGTCAACAAGATGAATGGTTGGTAGCTCTAGGTGGCATATCTCTCCTAGCTGCTTTGACGGTATTTCCTAAAAAACGAGAAGAATAGTACCTGCTAGAAATCGTTTAAATAATAAAATGATGGAAATATATCCTTATAATGGGAAAAGCGATTGTGAAGGAAACAATCGCTTTTTTTGTGAAAATATAATAAAATAGATAGGAAAGAATAAATACTGGTATGAAAAAATAAGACGATCTTTTCGTCTAGTAAAAGGAAAACATGACAAAAAAAGTTGGTGTCGGTCAGGCACATAGTAAGATAATTTTAATAGGGGAGCATGCGGTCGTTTACGGTTATCCTGCCATTTCCCTGCCTCTTTTGGAGGTGGAGGTAACTTGTAAGGTAGTTCCTGCAGTGAGTCCTTGGCGTCTCTATGAGGAGGATACCTTGTCCATGGCAGTTTATGCTTCGCTTGAGTATTTGGATATCAAAGAAGCCTGCATTCGCTGTGAGATTGACTCGGCTATCCCTGAAAAACGGGGAATGGGTTCGTCAGCAGCTATCAGCATAGCGGCCATTCGTGCTGTATTTGACTATTATCAGGCAGAACTGCCTCATGATGTACTAGAAATCTTGGTTAATCGGGCTGAGATGATTGCCCATATGAATCCGAGTGGTTTGGATGCCAAGACCTGTCTCAGTGACCAGCCTATTCGATTTATTAAGAATGTAGGATTTACAGAGCTTGAGATGGATTTATCTGCCTATTTGGTGATTGCTGATACAGGTGTTTATGGCCATACTCGTGAAGCCATCCAAGTGGTTCAAAATAAGGGGAAAGATGCCCTACCGTTTTTGCATGACTTGGGAGAATTGACCCAGCAGGCAGAAGTTGCGATTTCACAAAAAGATGCTGAAGGGCTGGGACAAATCCTCAGTCAAGCACATTTACATTTAAAAGAAATTGGTGTCAGTAGTCCTGAGTCAGATTCTTTAGTCGAAACGGCTCTTAGCCATGGTGCTCTGGGTGCCAAGATGAGCGGTGGTGGGCTTGGAGGCTGTATCATAGCCTTGGCAACCAATTTGACTCAAGCTCAAGAACTAGCAGAAAGATTAGAAGAGAAAGGAGCTATTCAGACATGGATCGAGAGCCTGTAACAGTACGTTCCTACGCAAATATTGCTATTATTAAATATTGGGGAAAGAAAAAAGAAAAAGAGATGGTGCCTGCTACTAGCAGTATTTCTCTGACTTTGGAAAATATGTATACGGAGACGACTTTGTCATCTCTACCGACGGATGCGACTTCTGATGAATTTTATATCAATGGTCAGCTACAAAACGAGGCTGAGCATGCCAAGATGAGTAAGATTATTGACCGCTACCGTCCAGCTGGTGAGGGCTTTGTCCGTATTGATACTCAAAACAATATGCCTACCGCAGCGGGATTGTCTTCAAGCTCTAGTGGTTTGTCCGCCCTGGTCAAGGCTTGCAATGCTTATTTCAAGCTTGGCTTGGATAGAAGTCAGTTGGCACAGGAGGCTAAGTTTGCCTCAGGCTCTTCTTCTCGGAGTTTTTATGGACCGCTAGGTGCCTGGGATAAGGATAGTGGAGAAATTTACCCTGTCGAGACAGACTTGAAACTAGCTATGATGATGTTGGTGCTAGAAGACAAGAAAAAACCAATTTCTAGCCGTGACGGGATGAAACTCTGTGTGGAAACCTCGACGACTTTTGACGACTGGGTGCGTCAGTCTGAGAAGGACTATCAGGATATGTTGGTTTACCTTAAGGAAAATGACTTTGCCAAGGTTGGGGAATTAACGGAGAAAAATGCCCTGGCTATGCATGCTACGACCAAAACAGCATCACCAGCCTTTTCTTATCTGACTGATGCAAGCTATGAAGCCATGGACTTTGTCCGCCAGCTTCGTGAGCAAGGAGAGGCCTGCTACTTTACCATGGATGCTGGTCCCAATGTCAAGGTCCTCTGTCAGGAGAAAGACTTGGAGCATTTATCTGAAATCTTCAGTCAGCGTTATCGCTTGATTGTGTCAAAAACAAAGGATTTGAGCCAAGATGATTGCTGTTAAAACTTGCGGAAAACTCTATTGGGCAGGTGAATATGCTATTTTAAATCCAGGACAGTTAGCCTTGATAAAGGCCATTCCCATCTATATGAGGGGAGAGATTGCTTTTTCTGATAGTTACCGTATCTATTCAGATATGTTTGATTTCGCAGTGGATTTGACACCCAATCCTGCCTACAGCTTGATTCAAGAAACGATTGCTTTAGTGGAAGATTTCCTCGTTTATCGTGGGCAAACCTTGCGACCTTTTTCTCTAGAAATTCGAGGAAAAATGGAACGAGAAGGGAAAAAGTTTGGTCTAGGATCTAGTGGTAGCGTCGTTGTCTTGGTTGTCAAGTCCTTACTGGCTTTATATGATATTTCGGTTAATCAGGAGCTCTTGTTCAAGTTGGCTAGCGCTGTCTTGCTCAAGCGCGGAGACAATGGTTCCATGGGAGACCTTGCCTGTATTGTGGTAGAGGATTTGGTCCTTTACCAGTCATTTGATCGCCAGAAGGTGGCTGCCTGGTTGGAAGAAGAAAACTTGGCAACAGTTTTGGAGCGTGATTGGGGCTTTTCTATCTCACAAGTGAAACCAACATTAGAATGTGATTTTCTAGTGGGATGGACCAAGGAAGTGGCTGTATCGAGTCATATGGTTCAACAAATCAAGCAAAATATCAATCAAAATTTTTTAAATTCCTCAAAAGAAACGGTAGTTGCTTTAGTAGAAGCCTTGGAGCAGGGGGAAGCAGAAAAAATTATCGAGCAGGTGGAAACAGCCAGTCAGCTTTTAGAAGGCTTGAGCACAGATATTTACACGCCTTCGCTCAGACAACTGAAAGAAGCCAGTCAAGATTTGCAGGCTGGTGCCAAGAGTAGCGGTGCGGGTGGTGGTGACTGTGGCATTGCCTTGAGTTTTGATGCGCAATCAACTGAAACTTTAAAAAATCGCTGGGCCGATCTGGGGATTGAGCTCTTATATCAAGAAAGGATAGGACATGACGACAAATCGTAAGGACGAGCATATCCGCTATGCCCTTGAGCAGAAAAGTTCCTATAATAGCTTTGATGAGGTGGAGTTGATTCATTCTTCCTTGCCTCTTTACGACCTGGATGAAATCGATCTTTCGACAGAATTTGCTGGTCGAAAGTGGAACTTTCCTTTTTATATCAATGCCATGACAGGTGGGAGTGAAAAAGGTAAAGAAATCAATCAAAAACTAGCTCAGGTGGCAGAAACCTGTGGTATTTTATTTGTAACGGGCTCTTATAGCGCAGCCCTAAAGGATCCTACAGATGCCTCATTTTCTGTTAAGTCTAGCTATCCAAATCTCCTTCTTGGAACCAATATTGGATTGGACAAGCCTGTTGAGTTGGGACTTCAGACTGTAGAAGAGATGAATCCTGTTCTCTTGCAAGTGCATGTCAATGTTATGCAGGAATTGCTTATGCCTGAGGGAGAAAGAAAGTTTCGAAGCTGGCAATCGCATTTAGCAGACTACAGCAAGCAAATCCCTGTTCCTATTGTCCTCAAGGAAGTGGGCTTTGGAATGGATGTGAAGACAATTGAGAGAGCTTATGAACTAGGGGTTCAAACCGTTGACCTATCGGGTCGTGGTGGTACCAGCTTTGCCTATATCGAAAACCGTCGCAGTGGTCAACGTGATTACCTCAATCAATGGGGCCAGTCCACCATGCAGGCCCTACTCAATGCCCAAGAATGGAAAGATAAGGTTGCACTCTTGGTCAGTGGAGGTGTTCGCAATCCGCTGGATATGATTAAGTGTTTGGTCTTTGGTGCCAAGGCTGTAGGACTGTCTCGAACAGTTCTGGAATTGGTTGAAACCTATTCAGTTGAAGAAGTGATTGGCATTGTCCAAGGCTGGAAAGACGATCTGCGTTTGATTATGTGTGCCCTTAATTGTGTCACCATAGCAGATCTGCAAAAAGTAGACTATCTTCTTTATGGAAAATTAAAAGAAGCAAAGGATCAGATGAAAAAGGCGTAACCACCGCCTTTTTTTCCATCCTCAGACTGAGGTGACTTTTTTGAATTGTGATAAAATAGAAGGGAGAGGATGCACCTATGAGAAAATTTAAAATCTTTTTATTTATCGAAGCCTGTCTTCTGACAGGAGCTCTGATTTTGATGGTATCAGAGCATTTTTCGCGTTTTCTGCTGATTTTATTCCTCTTTTTGCTTTTGATTCGCTATTACACTGGTAAAGAGGGCAATAATCTTCTTTTAGTGGTTGCAACCATTCTCTTCTTTTTCATCGTCATGCTTAATCCCTTTGTGATTCTAGCTATTTTTGTTGCGGTTATCTATAGCCTCTTTCTTCTTTATCCGATGATGAATCAGGAAAAAGAGCAGACCAATTTGGTCTTTGAAGAGGTGGTAACGGTTAAGAAGGAGAAAAATCGTTGGTTTGGAAATCTCCATCATTTTTCAAGCTACCAGACTTGCCAGTTTGATGATATCAATCTCTTTCGTTTCATGGGGAAGGACACTATTCATCTGGAGAGGGTCATTCTAACCAATCATGACAATGTCATTATCCTCAGAAAGATGGTAGGAACGACCAAAATCATTGTGCCTGTAGATGTGGAAGTCAGTCTTAGCGTTAACTGTCTCTATGGTGATTTGACTTTTTTCAATCAACCCAAGCGAGCCCTCCGTAATGAACACTATCATCAAGAAACAAGAGACTATCTCAAGAGTAACAAGAGTGTCAAGATTTTCTTGACCACTATGATTGGCGATGTGGAGGTGGTTAGAGGATGAAAAAACAAGCCTATGTAATCATTGCTCTCACCTCCTTCCTGTTTGTCTTATTTTTCTCCCACAGCTTGCTGGAAATCCTTGACTTTGACTGGTCTATTTTCTTGCATGATGTCGAAAAAACAGAAAAATTTGTCTTTTTGTTGTTGATATTCAGCATGACCATGACCTGTCTCTTAGCCCTATTTTGGCGAGGTATTGAAGAGCTTTCTCTAAGAAAGATGCAGGCTAATCTCAAGCGTTTATTGGCAGGGCAAGAAGTGGTTCAGCTTGCAGATCCAGATTTGGATGCCAGTTTCAAGTCCTTGTCAGGTAAACTTAATCTTTTGACAGAAGCTCTTCAAAAAGCAGAAAATCAGAGTCTTGCTCAGGAAGAGGAAATCATCGAGAAGGAACGGAAGCGGATTGCTCGGGATTTGCACGATACCGTCAGTCAGGAGTTGTTTGCGGCTCACATGATTTTGTCAGGTGTCAGTCAACAGGCTTTGAAATTGGATAGAGAAAAGATGCAGATCCAGTTGCAGAGTGTCACAGCTATTGTAGAAACTGCCCAGAAGGATTTACGGGTCTTGCTCTTGCATTTGCGACCAGTTGAGCTGGAGCAGAAGAGTCTGGTTGAAGGAATTCAAATCCTTTTAAAAGAGCTTGAGGACAAGAGTGATCTCAAGGTTAGTTTCAAGCAAAATGTGACGAAATTGCCTAAGAAAATCGAGGAGCATATCTTCCGTATTCTGCAAGAGTTGATTAGCAATACCCTTCGCCATGCCCAGGCCTCTTGTCTGGATGTCTATCTCTATCAGACAGATTTTGAAGTACAGCTGAAGGTGGTGGACAATGGGATTGGTTTCCAGTTAGGGAACTTAGACGACTTGAGTTATGGACTGCGAAATATCAAAGAGAGGGTTGAAGATATGGCTGGAACAGTTCAACTCTTGACAGCTCCCAAGCAAGGACTGGCGGTTGATATCCGTATTCGCCTGCTTGATAAGGAATGATAAAGGAGTAAAGATGAAAATTTTACTAGTAGATGACCATGAAATGGTCCGATTGGGCTTGAAAAGCTACTTTGACCTCCAAGACGATGTAGAAGTTGTGGGTGAGGCATCCAACGGATCTCAGGGCATTGACTTGGCCTTGGAATTACGTCCAGATGTCATTGTCATGGATATCGTCATGCCTGAGATGAATGGAATTGATGCGACCTTGGCTATCCTCAAAGAATGGCCTGAAGCCAAGATTTTGATTGTAACTTCGTACTTGGACAATGAAAAAATCATGCCTGTCTTAAATGCAGGTGCTCGCGGCTATATGCTTAAGACTTCTAGTGCAGACGAACTGCTCCATGCTGTCCGTAAGGTGGCTGCTGGCGAGTTAGCTATTGAGCAAGAGGTTAGCAAGAAGGTCGAATACCACCGCAATCACATAGAACTACATGAGGACTTGACTGCGCGTGAGCGAGATGTACTTCAACTCATTGCCAAGGGCTACGAAAATCAGCGCATCGCTGATGAACTTTTTATCTCTCTCAAGACGGTTAAGACCCATGTGTCCAACATCCTAGCCAAGCTGGAAGTCAGCGATCGTACCCAGGCAGCGGTCTATGCCTTTCAGCACCACTTGGTGGGGCATGAGGATTTTTAATTGTTATATAAGAATAATATTGGGGAAATGATTGCGTTGAGTATCAAAGAAGTGAAGTAGCTCCAGCATGATTGAAAAGCGCAGTCATTACTTGAAAAAAGTCGCTCATTTATGTTATAATAGACTGTATTTAAAAATTTTAAGGAGAAATGACAGAATGTCTGTATCATTTGAAAACAAAGAAACAAACCGTGGTGTCTTGACTTTCACTATCTCTCAAGACCAAATCAAACCAGAATTGGACCGTGTCTTCAACTCAGTGAAGAAATCTCTTAATGTTCCAGGTTTCCGTAAAGGTCACCTTCCACGTCCTATCTTCGACAAAAAATTTGGTGAAGAATCACTTTACCAAGACGTTATAAACGCTCTTTTGCCAAACGCTTATGAAGCAGCTGTAAAAGAAGCTGGTCTTGAAGTCGTTGCGCAACCAAAAATTGACGTAACTTCAATGGAAAAAGGTCAAGACTGGGTTATCACTGCTGAAGTCGTTACAAAACCTGAAGTAAAATTGGGTGACTACAAAAACCTTGAAGTATCAGTAGATGTAGAAAAAGAAGTAACTGACGCTGACGTTGAAGAGCGTATCGAACGCGAACGCAACAACTTGGCTGAATTGGTTATCAAGGAAGCTGCTGCTGAAAACGGCGACACTGTTGTTATCGACTTTGTTGGTTCTATCGACGGTGTTGAATTTGATGGCGGAAAAGGTGAAAACTTCTCACTTGGACTTGGTTCAGGTCAATTCATCCCTGGTTTCGAAGATCAATTGGTAGGTCACTCAGCTGGTGAAACTGTTGATGTAGTTGTAACATTCCCAGAAGACTACCAAGCAGAAGATCTTGCAGGTAAAGAAGCTAAATTCGTAACAACTATCCACGAAGTAAAAGCAAAAGAAGTTCCAGCTCTTGACGATGAGCTTGCAAAAGACATCGATGAAGAAGTTGAAACACTTGCTGAATTGAAAGAAAAATACCGCAAGGAATTAGCTGAAGCTAAAGCAGAAGCTTACAAAGATGCAGTAGAAGGTGCAGCAATCGATAAAGCAGTTGAAAATGCTGAAATCGTAGAACTTCCAGAAGAAATGATCCACGAAGAAGTTCACCGTTCAGTAAACGAATTCCTTGGAAACTTGCAACGTCAAGGTATCAACCCTGACATGTACTTCCAAATCACTGGAACTACTCAAGAAGACCTTCACAATCAATACCAAGCAGAAGCTGAGTCACGTACTAAGACTAACCTTGTTATCGAAGCAGTTGCGAAAGCTGAAGGATTTGACGCTTCAGAAGAAGAAATCCAAAAAGAAATCGAGCAATTGGCAACAGACTACAACATGGAAGTGGCTCAAGTACAAAGCTTGCTTTCAGCTGATATGTTGAAACATGATATCACAATCAAAAAAGCTGTTGAATTGATCACAAGCACAGCAACAGTAAAATAATCTTAATAAGATAAAAGCCCACCTGAATTGGTGGGTTTTCTTATGCACTATTTTCCAAAAATCTCTTTGAGGTCTGCGTCTGTAATCCCAATCATGGCCGGGATGCTGTCCCAGTTTTCTTCGGTTAGGATGTAGGATTCTTCAGAGGCGCTTGATGCGACTGTTTCAGAGATAGCTTGTTGCTTTTCTTCAACATTCTCCAATAAATCACTGAAGCGTTCAATCAAATAGGTTTTTCGGGCAGTTCCGATGTGTTGGGTAGCATAATCAAAGGCCTGTAATTCGCCTAGTAAGATAAGCTTGCTTTTGGCGCGTGTAATGGCTGTATAGATGAGATTGCGCTCCAGCATACGCCTACTAGCACTAGTGATAGGTAGGATGACAACAGGGAACTCACTTCCCTGGGACTTATGGATGCTCATGGCATAGGCCAGGCGAATCTTGTACCATTCGTTACGTGGGTAAGAGACCTCGTTGCCATCAAAATCAATGACAATCTCGTCTTGTTTCGACTCGGTGTATTTACCAGGAATCAGGTCTGTGATAGCTCCCAAATCTCCATTAAATACATTGATTTCAGCGTCGTTGACCAAATGAATGACCTTGTCTCCCTTGCGATAGTGACACTGGGGAGCTTCAAAACTGAGTTGGTCTTTTTGTGGTGGATTGAGCAGGTCTTGCATGAGCTGATTGATAGCATCAATCCCTGCTGTCCCTCGGTACATGGGAGCCAGAACTTGGATATCACGGGCAGGAATACCACTTCTGAGGGCAGCGCCTAAGATTTTCTCAATGGTAGCAGGAATATGCCTACTAGCAATTTCAAAGTAGGAACGGTCAGCTTTTTTCTGGGTGAAATCAGCTGGCAAGATTCCCTGTCGAATCTGACTAGCTAGGGTGACGATGGTTGATTCTTCACTTTGACGATAAATTTTTTCCAAGCGAGTCTGAGGAATCAAGGGAATATGAAGCAGGTCGGCTAGAATCTGTCCAGGACTGACAGATGGTAGCTGGTCGCTGTCTCCCACGATAAGGATTTTACTGTTAGAAGAGATGTTGGAGAAGAGTTGATTGGCCAGCCAAGTATCCACCATGGAAAATTCATCTATGATGATAAAGTCGGCATCCAGATAATCTTCCAGATGACTGGTATCATCGTCCCCTGTCATTCCCAAGTGACGGTGTATAGTAGCGCTAGGCAAGCCTGTCAATTCATTCATGCGCCGAGCGGCTCGACCAGTTGGAGCAGCAAGAAGAATGGGCAGATTGCTTTTTTTCCTGAGGTCAAGTCCTTCTAAAAGGGCATAAACAGCGATGATCCCATTGATAACAGTTGTCTTACCAGTACCAGGTCCACCTGTCAGGATAAAGACCTTGTTCTGTATAGCGTCACAAATCGCCTGTTTTTGAATGCTATCGTACTCAATCCCCAGCTCTTCTTCGACAGTAGTGATATGCTTTTGAATGGTTTCTAAATCCTGGCTCTTCTGTTTTCCTTTTTCAAGGATACGAACCAAGTGACTGCGGATGCCTTCCTCCGCGAAAAAGAGGCTGTTGTCAAAAATCTTGGTATCAACCTGCTGAACCTTGTCTTCTTCGATTAGGTAGGAGAGTTCTTGGGCCACTTGGCTGGGATCCAGTTCCACGGGACGGGAAGATTCAAGGAGAGTTAGGGTTTGTTCCAACAAATCCCGTGCTTCAACATAGGTATCCCCTGTTTCCATACAGGCCTGAAAAAGACTATGAACTAGACCGGCGCGGAAGCGTTCAGGAGCCTGACTTTCGATGCCTAGTTCCTCCGCTAATTGGTCAGCAATGGTAAAGCCCAAACCCTTGATATCCTCAACCAGTTGGTAGGGATAATTTTCAACCACATCAAGGGTTTCTTCCTTGTAAAAGTCTTGAATCTGGAAGGCTAATTTATTGGGAATACCGTAGTTGGCAAGTTTGGCCAAAACCATCTCGGTTCCGTAGTTGAGGCGGAGAGTGGAGACGAAAGCCTCTCGATTTTTGGCAGAGAGTCCTGTGATGCCTTCTAACTTTTCTGGGTGTTGCAAAATTTCGTCAATGGTATTGTCGCCATAGGTATCCACGATTTTCTGAGCTGTCTTGAGACCAATTCCCTTGAAATGGCTACTTGAAAAGTACTTAACCAAGCCTTTGCTAGTTGGTTTTGCGCGTTCATAACGGCTGATTTGCAGTTGTTCCCCATACTTGGAGTGCTGGACAATTTGCCCCCAAAATGTATAGTCTTCTCCCTCAATCACATCAGCCATGGTTCCTGTGACAATGATTTCAAAATCATCAAAATCCTCTGCGTCTGTATCGTCGATTTCTAGGAGGAGGATGCGATAAAAATTGCTGGGATTTTCAAAAATAATCCGTTCAATGGTTCCTGAAAAATAAACTTCCATAAGATTCCTTTGCATAAATAGGTGAGAGTTAATACTCTTCGAAAATCTCTTCAAACCACGTCAGCTTCGCCTTGCCGTATATATGTTACTGACTTCGTCAGTTCTATCNNGATTTTCATTGAGTATAACTTTGTTTCTATCTTAATCAAACTGGGTAGCGAATAATCATATTCTCACGATAGAAGAAGAGGCAGAGATTCTTGATTCTCGGCCTCTTCGATTTCTTAAAATGTTCCGATACGGGTGATTGGCCAGAAGCGGAATTTAGCTTCCCCTGTGATATCTTTTGCTTTAAAGGTACCTACGTGGCGGCTGTCGCTCGAAACCAAGCGGTCGTCTCCGAGGAGAAGGTATTCTCCTTCTGGGACAGTAAAGCTAAAGTTGGTATTGTAGTTGACATCGACTGTGAAGGCTTGGGCTTTTTGAGCGATACTTCTAAAGAAAGTTCCTTTATTTCCTTCAAAGCCCTTGCCTGAGTAAGTGCTTTGTAGTTTGTCATCCTTGAAGCGTTTGATGTAGTCAGCTAGGTAAGGTTCGTCCGTTTCTTTATCATTGATGTAAAGTTTATCGTTCTCGTAACGGATAGTATCGCCAGGCATTCCAATTACGCGCTTGACGATGTCCTTATTGCCATCTTCCTCATGGGCAACCACGATATCAAAACGGTCAATAGGGAGGTGTTTGACAACAAAGAGGATTTCGCCATCCGCTAGGGTTGGATCCATGGAATGCCCTTCTACGCGGACATTGCTCCAAAAAAAGATACGACTTAAAGCTAGTAATGACAGAATCAGGAGGAACAATCCCCACTCTTTTAGGAAATTTTTAAATGAATTCATAACTTACCTTTCTAAGCGTTTTTTCGCTTTTTCAGTATTTTTAAAGTGCAGTTTGGCGCAGAAATTTAGTCCCTGCATACCATAGGCTTGTAAAATCTGGCTAGCCACCTTGTCAGAAGCCGTTCCAGCTCCACTTGGAAGTTGATAGCCCAGTTCTCGTCCCAGATTTTCAAGATTTTCTAGAAAGAGATCACGCGCAATGATAGAAGAAACTGCGACGGCCAAGTATTTGCCCTCGGCCTTTTCTTCTAGGCTAATAGGATTGCTGAAACGATTGGCCTCTTGCGCCAAGTACTTGTCATAATTTTTAGCACTGGTAAAGGCGTCAATCACAATTTTCTCGGGCTGGATGCCTTTTTGAAGGAGGAGATAGATAGCCTGATTATGGAGGGCAACCTTAACCGAAACAGCATTGTAGCGGTCTCCGATGACCTCGTTGTACTTGCTTGGTGAGAGAAGCAGTGCCTGGTGCTGGATTTTTTCTTTGAGGATAGGGGCAATCTGACGGATTTTTAGGTCGGTCAGAGTCTTGGAATCCCCTACACCGAGTTTTCGCAAGAAGGTATGCTGGTCAGGTGTGACAAAGGAAGCCACAACTGCAAGTCCACCAAAGTAGGAACCATTTCCTACCTCATCTGTCCCAATCAAAGGGAGATTTTGTCCGCTGGTTTGCTCTACAGCTTGATAGCCAAAGAAACGAGCGTATTTCTCAGCCCCTTCACCCTGAAGTAAGACCTTTCCAGAAGTATAGATAGAAACCGTTGCTTGGGGTAGCCTCAAAAAGTAGCGGATATAGGGATTCTTGCTGGGAGCCAGACTGGTTTGATAGTGTTCAAGAAAAGCCTGAATCTCCTTTTCACTTGGTGTGAGTGTTATACTTGCCATAGTTTCTATTGTACCATAAAAGCAGGCAAATTTGTAAAAACTGACAAAATTAGCGAATTTTGGTATAATATCGTGAGGTGAATTTTATGGCAAATCTAAATCGATTCAAATTTACATTCGGGAAAAAATCATTAACTTTGACAAGCGAGCATGATAACCTTTTTATGGAGGAAATCGCCAAGGTTGCGACAGAAAAATACCAAGCAATTAAAGAACAAATGCCTAGTGCAGACGATGAAACAATCGCTCTTTTGTTGGCAGTCAACTGTTTATCAACTCAGCTCAGCCGTGAGATTGAATTTGATGATAAGGAGCAAGAATTAGAAGAACTCCGTCACAAGCTTGTGACTTGCAAGCAAGAACAGAGCAAGATTGAGGATTCCTTATGATTTCACTCCTTCTTCTATTGGTCTTGGCTTGGGGATTTTATATCGGCTATCGGAGAGGCCTGCTCTTACAGGTTTATTACCTGATTTCAGCCATGGCATCGGCTTTTGTGGCCGGCCAGTTTTACAAGGGAATTGGAGAGCAATTTCATTTGCTGCTCCCTTATGCAAATCCGCAGGAAGGTCAGGGAACTTTCTTTTTCCCATCGGATCAACTTTTCCAGTTGGATAAGGTCTTTTACGCAGGTATCGGCTACTTGTTGGTTTTCGGGGTTGTCTATAGCATAGGTCGTTTGCTTGGTCTCCTCTTACACTTGATTCCTAGTAAAAAACTGGGTGGTAAGTTGTTCCAAGTTTCAGCAGGGATCTTGTCCATGTTGGTGACCTTATTTGTCTTGCAAATGGCCTTGACCATACTAGCAACCATTCCCATGGCAGCTATACAAAATCCTCTTGAAAAGAGTATCGTCGCAAAACACATCATCCAGAGCATACCAGTAACAACTAGTTGGCTCAAACAAATCTGGGTGACAAATTTAATCGGATAAAAAGGGCAGGAGTTTTCCTAGCCCTTTGTTTACAGATTTGACTCGAATCTATCAGAATATAAAAAGCTACCACACCTAGACATTCAAAGACAAGGAAATAAAGATGAATAAGAAAATATTAGAAACATTAGAGTTCAATAAGGTCAAGGCTTTGTTTGAACCCCATTTGTTGACCGAGCAGGGCTTGGAGCAATTGAGACAGCTGGCTCCGACTGCTAAGGCAGATAAAATTAAACAGGCTTTTGCTGAGATGAAGGAAATGCAGGCTCTCTTTATCGAGCAACCGCATTTTACCATTCTCGCAATTAAGGAAATCGCAGGAGTCTGCAAGCGGTTGGAGATGGGGGCAGATCTCAATATCGAGGAGTTCCTCCTCTTGAAGCGCGTGCTTCTTGCTAGCCGAGAACTGCAAAGTTTTTATGCCAATCTGGAAAATGTCAGCTTGGAAGAGTTAGCCCTTTGGTTTGAGAAATTACACGATTTTCCGCAATTACAAGGAAATCTCCAAGCCTTTAATGATGCAGGTTTTATTGAAAATTTTGCCAGTGAAGAATTGGCGCGCATCCGTCGAAAAATCCATGATAGTGAGAGTCAGGTACGCGATGTCTTGCAAGATTTGCTCAAGCAAAAGTCGCAGATGTTGACGGAAGGAATCGTTGCCAGCAGAAATGGCCGTCAGGTTTTACCAGTTAAAAATACCTACCGCAATAAGATTGCAGGTGTTGTTCATGATATTTCTGCCAGCGGAAACACCGTCTATATCGAACCCCGTGAGGTGGTCAAACTGAGCGAGGAAATTGCTAGTCTGCGAGCAGATGAGCGCTATGAAATGCTTCGAATTCTTCAAGAAATTTCTGAGCGTGTCCGACCTCATGCGGCTGAGATTGCTAATGACGCTTGGATTATCGGCCATCTGGACTTGATTCGTGCCAAGGTACGCTTTATCCAAGAAAGGCAAGCAGTCGTTCCTCAGCTGTCAGAAAATCAAGAGATTCAACTGCTCCATGTCTGTCATCCTTTGGTCAAAAATGCCGTCGCAAATGATGTCCATTTTGGCCAAGATTTAACAGCCATTGTCATTACAGGTCCCAATACGGGCGGGAAGACCATCATGCTTAAAACTCTGGGATTGACGCAGGTTATGGCTCAGTCAGGTTTGCCGATTTTAGCAGATAAGGGAAGTCGTGTTGGTATTTTTGAAGAAATCTTTGCCGATATTGGCGATGAGCAGTCTATTGAACAGAGCTTGTCTACCTTCTCTAGCCACATGACCAATATTGTGGATATTCTTGGTAAGGTCAACCAGCATTCGCTCTTGCTCTTGGATGAGTTGGGGGCTGGTACAGATCCCCAAGAGGGAGCCGCCCTTGCCATGGCTATTCTGGAGGACCTTCGCCTGCGTCAAGTCAAGACTATGGCGACTACCCACTATCCGGAACTCAAGGCCTACGGTATTGAGACAGCCTTTGTGCAAAATGCCAGCATGGAGTTTAATACTGCAACTCTACGCCCGACCTATCGCTTTATGCAGGGAGTTCCTGGCCGAAGCAATGCCTTTGAAATTGCTAAACGTTTAGGCTTATCTGAAGTTATTGTAGGGGAGGCAAGCCAGCAGGTCGATCAGGACAATGATGTCAATCGGATTATTGAGCAACTGGAAGAGCAGACGTTAGAGAGTCGCAAACGCTTGGACAATATCCGTGAGGTGGAGCAAGAAAATCTCAAGATGAATCGTGCGCTAAAAAAACTCTACAATGAACTCAATCGTGAAAAGGAAACCGAGCTTAATAAGGCGCGTGAACAGGCTGCTGAGATTGTGGCCATGGCCCTCAGTGAGAGTGACCAGATTCTCAAAAATCTCCACAGTAAGTCCCAGCTCAAACCTCATGAAATCATTGAAGCCAAGGCCAAGCTGAAAAAATTGGCTCCTGAAAAAGTGGACTTGTCTAAAAACAAGGTCCTTCAAAAGGCCAAGAAAAAACGTGCTCCAAAGGTGGGAGATGATATCGTTGTTCTCAGTTATGGACAGCGTGGTACCCTGACCAGTCAACTTAAGGATGGCCGTTGGGAAGCCCAAGTTGGCTTGATTAAGATGACCTTGGAAGAGAAAGAGTTTGACCTTGTTCAAGCCCAGCAAGAAAAGCAAGTCAAGAAGAAACAGGTCAATGTCGTGAAACGAACTTCTGGTCGTGGCCCACAAGCCAGACTGGACCTTCGAGGCAAACGTTATGAAGAGGCCATGAATGAGCTAGATGCCTTTATCGACCAAGCCTTGCTTAATAATATGGCTCAAGTTGATATCATTCATGGTATTGGAACAGGTGTCATCCGTGAAGGTGTCACCAAATACCTACAAAGAAACAAACATGTCAAGAGTTTCGGCTATGCCCCACAAAATGCTGGAGGGAGTGGCGCAACTATTGTCACTTTTAAAGGATAGCAGTATTCTGGACTTTATAAAGTAAAAACTGTTGAACTAATTTTTACTAATAAACACATTGACAAAAGCCAACATTTTTTGTAAAATAAGAATCAATTAAATACCAACACCGAATGAAGTTTAATAGAAGTGGGGAATCGTTTGATTTTCCATGACTGTAAATGGACGGAACTCTGGAGAGACCGTAAAGGCACCGAAGGGGCAAGGCAGGCAACTGCTCAAACTCTCAGGTAAAAGGACAGAGCTAGGATAGACCGCTTTTTAGCATTTATCTAAGCATTCCAGAGTACATGTATCTTGCATGTGCTCTTTCTTTTGGGGTTGAAAAGATAGGAGAAGGAAATGTTAGAATTGCTTAAATCAATCGATGCTTTTGCTTGGGGACCGCCCCTCTTGATTTTATTGGTCGGAACAGGGCTTTACCTAACTATTCGGCTAGGACTCTTGCAGGTTTTGCGTCTGCCCAAGGCCTTTCAGCTTATTTTTATCCAGGATAAGGGACATGGGGATGTATCCAGTTTTGCAGCTCTGTGTACAGCCTTGGCATCAACCGTTGGAACAGGGAATATCATAGGGGTTGCGACGGCTATCAAGGTGGGGGGGCCTGGAGCCCTCTTTTGGATGTGGATGGCGGCTTTCTTTGGAATGGCTACCAAGTATGCGGAAGGACTCTTGGCCATCAAATACCGCACCAAGGACGACCATGGTGCAGTAGCGGGAGGTCCCATGCATTATATCCTTCTAGGGATGGGAAAAAAGTGGCGTCCACTTGCTGTTTTGTTTGCAGTAGCAGGAGTACTGGTTGCTCTCTTGGGAATCGGAACCTTCACTCAAGTTAACTCGATTACAGAATCTATCCAGAATACAACGACTATTTCGCCAGCTATCACTGCTCTCGTCTTGTCTGTCTTTGTAGCGATTGCAGTCTTTGGCGGACTCAAGTCCATTTCAAAGGTTTCAACTACTGTTGTGCCTTTTATGGCTATCATTTATATCTTAGGAACTCTTACAGTTATTTTCTTTAATATCGGGAAAATTCCTTCTACAATTGCTTTAGTCTTTACCTCAGCTTTTAATCCCCTTGCTGCGGTAGGTGGATTTGCTGGTGCTAGCGTTCGGATGGCTATTCAAAATGGTGTGGCGCGTGGTGTGTTCTCAAATGAATCTGGTCTGGGTTCTGCTCCCATTGCAGCTGCTGCGGCTAAGACAAATGAACCAGTAGAGCAAGGTTTGATTTCCATGACAGGAACCTTTATTGACACCCTCATTATCTGTACTCTGACTGGTTTGACCATCTTGGTAACTGGTGTTTGGAGTGGTGACTTGAATGGAGTGGCTTTGACTCAGTCAGCCTTCTCAACAGTCTTTTCACACTTTGGACCTGCCCTCTTAACCATCTTCCTTGTTCTCTTTGCCTTTACAACGATTCTAGGTTGGAACTACTATGGAGAACGCTGTTTTGAGTTCCTCTTTGGGGTTCGCTTTATCTGGCTCTACCGTGTGGTTTTTGTGCTCATGGTCTTGCTGGGAGGATTTATCGAGTTGGATATGGTTTGGATTATCGCAGATATTGTCAACGCCTTGATGGCTCTGCCAAACTTGATTGCCCTCTTGGTCTTGTCGCCAGTCGTTATTGCTGAAACTAAAAAGTATTTTGATAAATAATGGAATCACACACCGCGTGTGATTTTTTGCTTTCATAAAAAATTTCTATCAGTGTAATTTAAAATATATATTATACAAGGTATAGAATCTGTGATAGACTAGATTTCAACAACATGAAAAGAGGTTTTATGATGACAACATTTACAATTCATACAGTAGAATCAGCGCCAGCAGAAGTGAAAGAGGTTCTTGAAACAGTAGAAAAAGATAACAATGGCTATATTCCCAACCTAATCGGTCTCTTGGCTAATGCACCGACTGCTTTAGAGGCTTATCGTACTGTCGGAGCTATCAACCGTCGCAATAGCCTGACACCCGTTGAGCGCGAAGTCGTGCAAATCACGGCAGCCGTGACCAATGGTTGTGCCTTCTGTGTTGCAGGTCACACAGCCTTTTCAATCAAACAAATCCAGATGAATGATGATCTGCTTCAAGCCCTTCGCAATCGTACTCCAATTGAAACAGATCCTAAATTGGACACCCTAGCTAAGTTTACCTTGGCAGTTATCAATACCAAGGGTCGTGTAGGAGATGAAGCCTTAGCTGAGTTTTTAGAAGCTGGTTATAGCCAACAAAATGCCTTGGATGTGGTTCTTGGTGTCAGTCTAGCAAGCCTCTGTAACTATGCCAACAATCTAGCTAATACCCCAATTAACCCAGAATTGCAACCTTATGCTTAATTCATATCTGAGTAAAATGAAGTCTGAAATAATCGGACTTCGTTTTTTTTTTTTTTAATACTCAATGAAAGTCAAAGAGCAAACTAGGAGGCTAACCGCAGGTTGCTCAAAACAGTGTTTTGAGGTTGCAGATAGAAGCTGACGTGGTTTGAAGAGATTTTCGATGAGTATTAAGTCCTCATTTAAGCGCTTTTATGCTATACTGAAACTAACATGATTATTGGAGGTTAGGATGAAAAAACTCCCCTTAGTATTTTCAGGTTGTTTGCTAGGTTTGGCAGGAGCTGGAAATCTTATTTTAGATACGTTGCCGGTTCTGTCCCATCTGTTGAGTCTGACAGGTTTGATTTTGTGGATTTACTTTCTGATTCTTCATCTCTTTAATTGGAAGGAAACCAAGCAAGAATTGACCAAGCCCCCTCTTTTGTCAGGGATGGGCACTTTTCCTATGGCTGGGATGATTTTATCTACCTATGTTTTTCGCGTCTTACCTCATCTTCCTTTGGTAGCGCAAGGGCTCTGGTGGTTTTCATTTCTCTTGGATGTGGCTCTGATTGCTGGCTTCACTATCAAATTTGCCTATCCAGGGCGGAGGGTTCATGCGACTCCAAGCTGGACGGTTCTCTATGTGGGGATAGCAGTAGCAGCCTTGACCTATCCTCTTGTAGGTATCATCGAAATTGCCTATGCGACCTTGAGTTTTGGATTTCTCTTGACCTTCTATCTCTACCCGCTTATTTATAGCGATTTAAAGAAACATCCACTCCCACAATCCATGCTTGGACAAGAAGGGATCTACTGCGCTCCTTTCTCTCTACTCTTGGCTTCTCTAGTTCGAGTTGGAGGAGCCAGCCTACCGACTTGGCTCTTGATTGCCATGATTTTGGCTTCTCAATCCTTCTTTTTCTTTGTTTTGACTCGCCTGCCCAATATTTTAAAACAAGGTTTTCAACCAGCCTTTTCAGCCCTCACCTTCCCAACCATTATCACGGCTACCTCGCTCAAGATGGCTCAGGGACTCTTGAAACTTCCATTTTTGGATTATTTGGTACTGGCTGAAACTGTTATTTGCCTAATTATTTTGCTCTTTGTATTAGGCGCTTATCTGATTTGGTTACGAAAAAAGGTCTAGCTAGAAATAGCTAAACCTTTTTTTTATGGTTTGATAACTTCAGCTCCACCCATGTATGGACGAAGAGCTTCTGGAATGGTTACAGAACCATCTTCATTTTGATAGTTTTCAAGAATTGCAGCCACTGTACGTCCAACTGCAAGTCCAGAACCGTTCAAGGTATGGAGGAGTTTCACCTTGCCGTCTGCTTCATCACGGTAACGGATTTGGGCACGACGGGCTTGGAAATCTTCTGTGTTTGAACAGCTTGAGATTTCACGGTAGGTATTTTGCGCTGGAATCCAAACTTCCAAGTCGTAAGTCTTCGCAGCTGAGAAGCCCATATCTCCAGTAGAGAGGGCAACGACACGGTATGGAAGGTTAAGTTTTTGAAGGATATTTTCAGCGTTTGCTGTCATTTTTTCCAATTCTTCGTAAGATTCTTCTGGCTTGGCAAATTTAACCATTTCAACCTTGTGGAATTGGTGCAAACGAATCAAGCCACGAGTATCACGACCAGCTGAACCAGCCTCAGAACGGAATGAAGGACTCATAGCAGTGAAGTAGATTGGCAGATCTTTACCGTCAAGGATTTCATCACGGTAGTAGTTTGTTAGAGGAACTTCAGCTGTAGGAATAAGGACATAATTGCTGTCGCTGAGTTCAAAAGTATCTTCCTTGAATTTTGGATATTGACCAGTCCCAAACATAGAATCATGGTTAACCATGTAAGGCGTGATGACTTCCGTATAGCCTTCTTTTCCATGTTCATCCAACATAAAGTTGTAGATGGCACGTTCCAAACGAGCACCGAGGCCTTTATAGAAGAGGAAGCGAGCGCCTGTTACCTTACCACCGCGTTCCCAGTCAAGGATACCAAGCTCTTCACCAAGATCCCAGTGAGCTTTTGGTTCGAAGTCAAACTCGCGTGGAGTCCCCCAACGGCGAACTTCCACATTGTCATCTTCGTCAGCCCCAACAGGAACACTGTCAGCTGGAATGTTTGGAAGAGTAGTGGTAAATTCTGTCAATTTAGCATCGATGTCTGCCAATTCAGCATCCAAGGCTTTGACCTCAGCAGATAGAGTTTGCATGGCAGCAATCTTGTCATCTGCATTTTCTTTGTTGCGCTTAGCTTGGGCAATCTCAGCTGAAACTGTGTTACGTTCAGCCTTGAGAGTTTCAACCTTGACCAAAATATCACGACGTTTAGCATCGATTTCTTTCATCTCGTTTAAGACAGCAGCATCTACACCACGTGTAGCCAATTTTTCTGCGACAGCATCAAAATCTGTACGAATACGTTTGATATCTAACATAAGAACTCCTTTATGAAAAAAGCACACCTGACAAAGCGTTGGAGTGGCAGGGCCACGGTTCCATCCAACTTCACAGGTGTGCACTTGATTGTGTATGTAATTGTTACTAACGGTAGAATTTCACCTATCCCTCCTATCTGCTCGCAGCACCCGCAGACTTTCTGAAAGAAGAAGATAACCTACTTATCCGTTGCTATGATTATACTAAAGTTTCTACTTTTTTGCAAATAGATTTTTAAATTTTTGGCTAATTGTCTGAATCAGGGTCGGAAGTTTGACGACCTTGTCATTGCCCAGTTTTTCGCGTGCAATTTTGAGAATAGCACCTGAGTCTTTTGAAGCAAAGAGGAATTTTCCTTTGTCTGTAAAGACTTCGAAGTGGCGACTGATTTTCCGCCCAGTGACATTGGCTCCAATCTGATTGATATGGCTCCAAGGAATCTGGATAAATTGTTCGACATTGACATCTGGGTAAAATTCCAGAGCCTGATCTCCGACCAGGAATTTCCCAACTTTCCCAGCGATAGAGAGGTAGGAAGTGCCTGTCGTGCTGAGCAGCACTGTTTTGTTAAGCGATTGGGCCATGATTAGTCTTCCTTACTTTCTCCAAAAAAGGCATTGTAGAGGGCTTTGATTGCTGCTTTCTCTTGGTCTTTATTGACAACAAACATGATAGAAACTTCACTAGAACCTTGAGACATCATCTGGATGTTGATCTTGTTTTCAGATAAAGCGCGTGTCGCAGTAGCAGTTACTCCGATATGACTCTTCATTTTTTCTCCAACAATCATAATGATTGAAAGGTCGTGTTCGATTTCTGCATGGTCTACTTCAGCCTTTTGAACCAACTGACGAAGGATTTCTTCTTCCTTGATAGGAGTTAGTTCACGAGAACGGAGAATGATAGAAAGATCGTCGATACCAGTTGGCATATGTTCCCAACCGATGTTAAGGTCTTCAAGGATTTGCAGAACCTTGCGGCCAAATCCAACCTCACGGTTCATAAGGTATTTCGACATGTTAATGCTGACAAAGCCTGAGTCACCAGCAATTCCCACAACTGGAAATTCATCACTACTGTGTTTTAGAACGATACGAGTACCTGGATGGTCAGGGTTGTTGGTATTCTTGATAACCAGAGGAATTTTTCCACGGTAGGCAGGAAGAAGAGCCTCGTCATGAAGGACTGAGAAGCCTGCATAGGCCAACTCACGCATTTCACGGTAGGTCAACTCAGGAATCGAGTGTGGTTGGTGGATAATACCTGGGTGGGCTGCAAAGATACCATCAACGTCTGTAAAGTTTTCATAGAGATCGGCCTTAACACCGGCAGCAATGATAGAACCTGTAATGTCTGATCCTCCACGTGAGAAAGTACAGATTTGATTTTCCTTGGTAACTCCAAAGAAACCAGGAATGACAAGAACTTCATTTGTATTTGTCAATTCTTCAATCTTGTCATAACTTGACGGAATGATGCGAGCGTGACCAGGTTCACTTGTAACCACAATACCAGCTTCTCTAGGATGCACATAGCGTGCATCAATCCCATTTTGGTTAAAGTAGGCAGCAATCAATTTAGCATTGTTATTTTCACCGGCTGCTAGGAAAGTGTCGTAGAGAAATTCATTTTCTTCGATAGGAAGAGTGGCCAAGGCGCGAATGCTTTTTGAAATTTTGTCTAGCACAGCTGGTTTCAGTCCTAATTCACTAACCATGGCAGCATAGCGGTCGATAATCCAGTTCTGACTTTTGCTAATATCGTTACCAGCAACATAGTCGCGGTAGTATTTAATCAAGGCATCCGTAACCTTAGTATCTTCAGCATTGCGTTTACCAGGCGCAGAAACGACTACAAAACGACGCTCTGAATCGCTTTTTACGATATTTAAAACTTTTTCTAATTGACTAGCAGAGGCAAGAGAGCTACCTCCAAATTTAACAACTTTCATAAGAACTCCTAAAGTAAGTATTTTATACGATTATAGCAGAAAGAAAGCCTTTTTTCAATGAAGAAAATAAGATGCTTTCTAGCCTAAAACGATGCTTTCTAATCGGCTGAGACACTTTTAGTCGATTTTTTATTGCTTTCTGCTCCTAAACAAGATATACTTTGGAAATAAAATAATTTAAACTGCTTATAAAATAAAAAGGAGTCCAGATGGAACACATTATTTATCAGCTTGAAGAGGATTTGGCAATCCTTACCTTGAACCGTCCTGAGGTTGCAAATGGTTTTCATATTCCCATGTGTGAGGAGATTTTAGAAGCTCTGACTTTAGCAGAAGAGGATCCGGCTGTGCATTTTATCTTAATCAATGCCAATGGAAAGGTCTTCTCAGTTGGAGGAGATTTGGTAGAGATGAAGCGGGCAGTGGATGAGGATGATATTCCATCATTGACAAAAATCGCAGAGTTGGTCAATACGATTTCCTATAAAATCAAACAAATAGCCAAACCTGTTTTAATGGAAGTTGACGGTGCTGTTGCAGGTGCCGCAGCGAATATGGCTGTTGCGGCAGATTTCTGTCTGGCGACGGATAAGGCTAAGTTTATCCAAGCCTTTGTTGGAGTTGGTTTGGCTCCAGATGCAGGTGGGATTCATCTATTGAGCCGAAGTATTGGTGTGACGCGTGCTGCTCAATTAGCCATGACAGGCGAGGCTTTGAACGCAGAAAAAGCTTTAGAATGGGGGCTGGTTTACCGCGTCTGTGAAGCTGATAAACTTGAAAAGACGAGAGAACAGCTTCTTAAAAAATTGAGACGCGGGTCAGCTAATTCCTATGCTGCCATTAAGAAGTTGGTTTGGGAGAGCCAATTTAAAGACTGGCAGGATTACGCTACTTTAGAACTGAACCTACAGGAATCCTTAGCTCAAACAGAGGATTTCAAAGAAGGAGTGCGAGCTCATTCGGAGAGAAGACGGCCTAAATTTACAGGAAAATAAAAAAATACTTGCATCATTCTTTGAACTTTGATATAATTCTCTTGTCAAATGTTTTGATTGTAAAAGTTTTTTTGAGAAGGAGGGAAAGAAAGATTGGACTACCAACGAATTAATGAATATTTAACATCTATATTTAACAATGTCCTTGTCATTGAGGAAGTGAGCTTGAGAGGTAGTCGTTTCAAGGATATCTCCATCAAAGAAGTCCATACAATCGATGTAATTGGAAAATTCCCAGACGTGACGCCAAGTCAAGTGTCGAAAGAGTTGATGGTGACTCTTGGGACGGTTACGACGAGTTTGAATAATCTTGAACGAAAGGGTTACATTGAACGCATTCGCTCAGAGCAGGATCGTCGTGTGGTGCATCTACATTTGACAAAGAAAGGTCGCTTGGTTCATAGGCTGCATAAACGCTTCCACAAGGCCATGGTTGAAAAAATCATTGATGGTATGAGTAAGGAAGAAATTGATGTTATGAGCAAAGGTTTGATCAATCTTTATCAATTTTTGGAGGATTTGAAATAATGGCTTTTGCAAAAATAAGCCAGGTTGCTCATTATGTACCAGAGCAAGTGGTTACAAATCATGATTTGGCTCAGATTATGGATACCAATGATGAGTGGATTTCAAGTCGGACGGGAATACGACAAAGGCATATCTCAAGAACAGAATCTACTAGTGATTTGGCTACAGAGGTTGCTAAGAAACTGATGGCTAAAGCTGGAATCACAGGGGAGGAGTTGGATTTTATCATCCTAGCTACCATTACTCCAGATTCGATGATGCCCTCTACAGCTGCTCGTGTTCAAGCTAATATTGGTGCTAATAAGGCCTTTGCTTTTGACCTAACAGCGGCTTGCAGTGGATTTGTATTTGCTCTTTCAACTGCTGAAAAGTTTATCGCTTCTGGTCGCTTTCAAAAAGGCTTGGTGATTGGTAGTGAAACCCTCTCTAAGGCAGTCGATTGGTCGGACCGATCAACAGCTGTTTTGTTTGGAGATGGTGCTGGTGGCGTCTTGTTAGAAGCTAGCGAGCAAGAGCACTTCTTAGCAGAGAGTCTCAATAGTGATGGGAGTCGTAGCGAGTGTCTGACCTATGGACATTCAGGGTTACACTCTCCATTTTCAGATCAAGAAAGTGCAGATTCATTTTTGAAGATGGATGGACGCGCAGTCTTTGATTTTGCCATTCGGGATGTAGCCAAGTCTATCAAGCAGACTATTGATGAATCTCCTATAGAGGCGACAGACTTGGATTATCTGCTACTTCATCAGGCTAATGACCGTATTTTGGATAAGATGGCTAGAAAAATAGGTGTTAACCGAGATAAACTTCCAGCCAATATGATGGAATATGGCAATACCAGTGCAGCCAGTATCCCGATTTTACTTTCAGAGTGTGTGGAACAAGGTCTTATCCATTTAGATGGTAGCCAAACTGTTCTGCTATCAGGCTTCGGTGGAGGCTTGACATGGGGCACGCTCATTCTTACAATTTAGGTAATCATGTGGTGAACACATTGTTATAAAAAACTATTTATTTTAAAGGAGTCCTATCATGGCAGTATTTGAAAAAGTACAAGAAATTATCGTTGAAGAACTTGGAAAAGACGCATCAGAAGTAACGCTTGAATCAACTTTTGATGATTTGGACGCAGATTCATTGGACTTGTTCCAAGTAATCTCAGAAATCGAAGATGCTTTTGATATCCAAATCGAAGCAGAAGATGACTTGAAAACAGTTGGTGACTTGGTTGCCTACGTTGAAGAGCAAACAAAATAAACAGAATATAGATAGAAGGAGTAGGGAAACCCGCTCCCTCTTGTTTAGGCAATAGTTTGATTGTCAAATTATGACGGTATCGAACTATTACGTAAGCAAGAAACGATGGAGGCACTATGAAAACGCGTATTACAGAATTATTGAATATTGAGTATCCTATTTTCCAAGGAGGAATGGCTTGGGTTGCTGATGGTGATTTGGCAGGGGCTGTTTCCAAGGCTGGAGGACTAGGGATTATTGGTGGGGGAAATGCCCCGAAAGAAGTCGTCAAGGCAAATATTGACAAGATTAAATCGTTAACGGATAAACCCTTTGGTGTCAACATCATGCTCTTGTCTCCCTTTGTGGAAGATATTGTAGACCTTGTTATCGAGGAAGGGGTTAAGGTAGTGACAACAGGCGCAGGAAATCCTGGTAAATACATGGAACGTTTCCATGAAGCGGGGATTACAGTTATTCCTGTTGTACCAAGCGTTGCCCTAGCTAAACGCATGGAAAAAATCGGTGCGGATGCTGTTATTGCAGAAGGAATGGAAGCTGGGGGGCATATCGGTAAATTAACAACCATGACCTTGGTGCGTCAAGTGGCTGCTGCTGTATCTATTCCTGTTATTGCTGCAGGAGGGATTGCGGATGGTGAAGGTGCTGCGGCTGGCTTTATGCTAGGTGCAGAGGCTGTTCAGGTTGGAACGCGTTTTGTCGTTGCAAAAGAGTCTAATGCCCATCCAAATTATAAGGCGAAAATTTTAAAAGCTAGAGATATTGATACTACGATTTCAGCTCAACACTTTGGACATGCTGTTCGAGCTATTAAAAACCAGTTGACTCGTGATTTTGAAAAAGCTGAAAAAGATGCCTTTAAACAAGAAAATCCAGATTTGGAAATTTTTGAACAAATGGGAGCAGGTGCCCTAGCCAAAGCAGTTGTTCACGGAGATGTGGATGGCGGATCTGTCATGGCAGGTCAGATTGCAGGGCTTGTTTCCAAAGAAGAAACCGTTGAAGAAATCCTAAAAGATTTGTACTATGGAGCAGCTAAGAAAATTCAAGAAGAAGCCTCTCGTTGGGCAGGAGTTGTAAGAAATGACTAAAACAGCCTTTTTATTTGCTGGCCAAGGTGCCCAGTATCTAGGTATGGGACGGGATCTCTATGATCAGTATCCGATTGTCAAAGAAACGATTGATCAAGCTAGTCAGGTACTCGGTTATGATTTGCGTCATCTCATCGATAGGGAAGAAGACAAACTCAATCATACCCGCTATACGCAACCAGCTATTTTAGCGACTTCGGTTGCTATCTACCGTTTATTGCAAGAAAAGGGCTATCAGCCTGATATGGTTGCTGGTTTATCCCTTGGAGAATATTCTGCTTTGGTGGCCAGTGGTGCTTTGGATTTTGAAGATGCGGTTGCCTTGGTAGCTAAGCGTGGAGCTTATATGGAAGAAGCAGCTCCTGCTGGCTCTGGTAAGATGGTCGCAGTTCTCAATACGCCAGTAGAGGTCATTGAAGAAGCCTGTCAAAAAGCTTCTGAACTTGGAGTGGTTACTCCAGCCAACTATAATACACCTGCACAAATCGTGATTGGTGGAGAAGTGGCTGCAGTTGACCGAGCTGTCGAACTCTTGCAGGAAGCAGGTGCCAAACGCTTGATTCCTCTCAAGGTGTCAGGACCTTTTCATACCGCTCTCCTTGAGCCTGCTAGCCAGAAACTAGCTGAAACTCTAGCTCAAGTAAGTTTCTCAGATTTCACCTGTCCCCTAGTTGGTAATACAGAAGCTAAGGTCATGAAAAAAGAAGACATTGCTCAACTCTTGATGCGTCAGGTCAAGGAACCAGTTCGTTTCTATGAAAGTATTGCGGTTATGCAAGAAGCAGGCATAACCAACTTTATCGAGATTGGCCCGGGAAAAGTTTTGTCAGGCTTTGTGAAAAAAATTGATAAAACGGCTAAACTAGCCAATGTTGAAGATCAGGCTAGCTTGGAAGCCTTGCTAGAAAACAAGTAATCCCTTCTCCCATAAAGACAAGAGGAAACAGGAGAAAAGAATGCAATTAAAAAATAAAAATATCTTTATTACAGGTTCTAGTCGTGGTATTGGTCTTGCTATCGCCCACAAGTTTGCTCAAGCAGGAGCCAATATTGTTTTAAACAGTCGTGGGTCTATCTCAGAAGAATTGCTCGCTGAGTTTTCAAACTATGGTGTCAAGGTGGTTCCCATTTCAGGAGATGTATCAGATTTTGCAGACGCTAAGCGTATGGTTGAGCAAGCTATTGCAGATCTGGGTTCAGTAGATGTTTTGGTCAACAATGCAGGAATTACTCAAGATACCCTGATGCTCAAGATGACAGAAGTAGATTTTGAAAAAGTGCTTAAAGTGAATCTGACTGGTGCCTTTAACATGACACAATCAGTCTTGAAACCGATGATAAAAGCCAGAGAAGGTGCTATCATTAATATGTCTAGTGTTGTTGGTTTGATGGGAAATATTGGTCAAGCTAACTATGCTGCTTCTAAGGCTGGTTTGATTGGTTTTACCAAGTCTGTGGCGCGTGAAGTGGCTAATCGCAATATCAGAGTTAATGCTATTGCACCTGGAATGATTGAGTCCGATATGACAGCTGTCCTATCAGACAAGGTCAAAGATGCCATGCTGGCGCAAATTCCTATGAAAGCATTTGGGCAGGCAGAGCAGGTTGCAGATTTGACGGTATTTTTAGCAGGCCAAGATTATCTAACTGGTCAAGTGGTTGCCATTGATGGTGGCTTAAGTATGTAGCAGAAGCTAGAGGTGAAAAAGATGAAACTAAATCGCGTAGTAGTAACAGGTTATGGAGTAACATCTCCAATCGGAAATACACCAGAAGAATTTTGGAACAGTTTGACAACTGGAAAAATCGGAATTGGTCAAATAACAAAATTTGATCACAGTGACTTTGATGTGCATAATGCGGCAGAAATCCAAGATTTTCCTTTTGATAAATACTTTGTAAAGAAAGATACCAACCGTTTTGATAACTATTCTTTATATGCCTTGTATGCAGCTCAAGAGGCTGTTAATCATGCAGGTCTTGATGTAGAGACTCTTGACAAGGATCGTTTTGGTGTTATTGTGGCCTCTGGTATTGGTGGAATCAAGGAAATTGAAGATCAAGTGCTTCGTCTCAACGAAAAAGGACCAAAACGTGTGAAACCATTGACCCTTCCAAAAGCCTTGCCAAATATGGCTTCAGGAAATGTTGCCATGCGTTTTGGAGCAAACGGTGTTTGTAAATCCATTAACACTGCCTGCGCTTCATCAAATGATGCGATTGGGGATGCCTTCCGCTCGATTAAGTTTGGTTTCCAAGACGTTATGTTGGTAGGCGGTTCAGAAGCCTCTATCACACCTTTTGCTATTGCTGGTTTCCAAGCCCTGACAGCTCTCTCTACTACAGAGGATCCAACTCGTGCTTCTATTCCATTTGATAAGGACCGTAACGGTTTTGTTATGGGTGAAGGTTCAGGGATGTTGGTTCTTGAAAGTCTGGAACACGCTGAAAAACGTGGGGCAACTATCCTTGCTGAAGTGGTTGGTTATGGAAATACCTGTGATGCCTACCACATGACTTCACCACATCCAGAAGGTCAAGGAGCTATCAAGGCCATCAAACTAGCCTTGGAAGAAGCTGAGATTTCTCCAGAGCAAGTAGCCTATGTCAATGCTCACGGAACATCAACTCCTGCTAATGAAAAAGGAGAAAGTGGTGCGATCGTAGCTGTTCTTGGTAAGGAAGTGCCTGTATCATCAACCAAGTCTTTCACAGGACATTTGCTAGGTGCTGCAGGTGCGGTAGAAGCTATCGTCACAATTGAAGCTATGCGTCATAACTTTGTACCAATGACAGCTGGCACAAGCGAAGTATCAGACTATATCGAAGCCAATGTCGTTTATGGACAAGGCTTGGAGCAAGAAATTCCATACGCTATTTCAAATACCTTTGGTTTTGGTGGCCACAATGCAGTTCTTGCTTTCAAACGTTGGGAGAATAAATAAGTATGAATTTAAACGATATTAAAGACTTGATGGCCCAATTTGACCGGTCAAGTTTGAGAGAATTTTCTTATAAAAATGGGACGGATGAGTTGCAGTTCAGCAAGAATGAAGCTAGACTTGTGCCTGAAGTTACAGCTCAAGTCGCTCCAGCACCCGTTCAAGCAACACCGAGTCCAGTAGCTCCTACATCTGCTCCAGCAGAAACTGTAGTGGAAGAAACTTCAGCGCCAGCTGAAGCAAGTGTGGCTGCTGAGGGAGATATTGTAGAGAGCCCACTTGTTGGGGTGGCTTACTTGGCTGCTGGCCCAGATAAACCTGCCTTCGTTACAGTTGGTGATAGTGTCAAAAAAGGTCAAACACTAGTGATTATCGAAGCCATGAAAGTCATGAATGAAATCCCAGCTCCTAAGGATGGTGTGGTAACGGAAATTCTTGTTTCTAACGAAGAAATGGTTGAGTTTGGTAAAGGATTGGTACGCATCAAATGATCGATATTCAAGGAATCAAAGAAGCCCTTCCCCACCGTTATCCTATGCTCCTAGTGGACCGTGTGTTGGAAGTGAGCGAGGATACTATTGTTGCTATCAAAAATGTGACCATCAACGAGCCTTTCTTTAACGGTCACTTTCCTCAATATCCAGTTATGCCAGGTGTTCTGATTATGGAAGCCTTGGCGCAAACTGCTGGTGTGTTGGAGTTGTCAAAACCTGAAAATAAAGGAAAACTGGTCTTTTACGCTGGTATGGATAAGGTCAAATTCAAGAAGCAAGTTGTACCAGGCGACCAATTGGTTATGACAGCGACTTTTGTAAAACGTCGTGGCACCATAGCCGTGG
Organism: Streptococcus sp. 1621; assembly: GCF_013276615.1. NCBI lineage: Bacteria > Bacillati > Bacillota > Bacilli > Lactobacillales > Streptococcaceae > Streptococcus > Streptococcus sp. 1621. The sequence continues at coordinate 10,941 of NZ_VMLJ01000038.1, read as the reverse complement.
TTGAAGCAAAGGCTGAAGTGGATGGCAAGCTTGCAGCTAGTGGTACTCTTACCTTTGCAATTGGGAACTAAGGAGGTTCTCCATGTTTCGAAAAATTTTAATTGCCAATCGTGGTGAAATTGCGGTTCGTATTATTCGTGCGGCGCGTGAATTGGGGATTGCGACGGTGGCGGTTTATTCAACTGCTGATAAGGAAGCCCTTCATACGCTTTTAGCAGATGAAGCAGTTTGTATCGGCCCTGGTAAGGCAACAGAGTCTTATCTCAATATCAATGCGGTTCTATCGGCTGCAGTCTTGACTGAAGCAGAAGCCATTCACCCCGGTTTTGGATTTCTCAGTGAAAATTCCAAATTTGCGACCATGTGTGAAGAAGTTGGTATCAAGTTTATCGGCCCATCTGGTCATGTCATGGATATGATGGGGGATAAAATCAATGCGCGTGCTCAGATGATTAAGGCTGGTGTGCCTGTCATTCCAGGTTCAGATGGAGAAGTGCATAACTCTGAGGAAGCCTTGATTGTTGCTGAAAAAATTGGCTATCCTGTTATGCTCAAGGCTTCAGCAGGTGGAGGTGGTAAAGGGATTCGTAAGGTTGAAAAACCAGAGGACCTCGTATCAGCTTTTGAGACCGCCTCTAGTGAAGCCAAGGCCAATTATGGCAATGGTGCCATGTACATAGAACGGGTTATCTATCCAGCTCGTCACATCGAGGTTCAAATCCTAGGAGATGAACACGGGAATGTAATCCACTTGGGGGAACGGGATTGCTCTCTTCAACGGAATAACCAAAAGGTTTTAGAAGAAAGTCCTTCGATTGCAATCGGAAAAACGTTGCGTCATGAAATCGGTGCTGCGGCTGTTCGAGCGGCAGAGTCTGTTGGTTATGAGAATGCAGGGACCATTGAGTTTCTTCTTGATGAAGCAAGTAGCAATTTCTACTTCATGGAAATGAATACTCGTGTACAAGTAGAACATCCAGTAACAGAATTTGTTTCAGGTGTGGATATCGTTAAGGAACAGATTCGCATTGCGGCAGGTCAGCCTTTATCTGTTAAGCAAGAAGATATTGTCCTACGCGGTCATGCCATCGAGTGTCGGATCAATGCAGAAAATCCAGCCTTTAACTTTGCCCCAAGTCCAGGTAAGATTTCCAATCTCTATCTGCCAAGTGGGGGAGTTGGCTTGCGCGTGGATTCAGCAGTTTATCCAGGTTATACCATTCCGCCTTATTATGATAGTATGATTGCCAAAATCATCGTTCACGGTGAAAATCGTTTTGACGCCTTGATGAAAATGCAACGTGCCCTCTATGAATTAGAGATTGAAGGAGTGCAGACCAATGCAGATTTCCAGCTTGACCTCATTTCAGATCGCAATGTCATTGCTGGGGATTATGATACTTCCTTCTTGATGGAAACCTTCTTACCTAAATATCAAGAAAAAGAATAAAATGACTTCAAGAGTTTAAACCGAAAAGGGGAATCAATGGCTCTATTTAGTAAAAAAGATAAGTATATTCGAATCAATCCCAATCGTTCGGTTAGGGAAAAACCTCAAGCTAAGCCAGAGGTTCCAGATGAATTATTCTCCCAGTGTCCAGGCTGCAAGCATACCATTTATCAGAAGGATCTGGGAAGTGAGCGTATCTGTCCGCACTGTAGCTATACCTTTCGTATTTCTGCCCAAGAACGCTTGGCTTTGACGATTGATATGGGAACCTTCAAGGAATTGTTTACAGGGATTGAAAGCAAGGATCCCTTGCATTTCCCTGGTTATCAAAAGAAACTAGCAACTATGCGTGAAAAAACAGGTCTGGATGAAGCCGTTGTGACAGGAACAGCTCTTATTAAAGGTCAGACTGTGGCTCTTGGGATAATGGATTCTAACTTTATCATGGCTTCTATGGGTACAGTTGTAGGTGAGAAAATCACTCGTTTGTTTGAGTATGCGACTGTCGAACAATTGCCAGTTGTTCTCTTCACAGCCTCTGGTGGAGCCCGTATGCAGGAAGGAATCATGAGTCTCATGCAGATGGCCAAGATTTCTGCAGCGGTTAAACGCCATTCAAATGCAGGTCTCTTTTACCTGACCATTTTGACAGATCCAACGACAGGTGGTGTGACAGCTTCTTTCGCTATGGAAGGCGATATCATTCTAGCAGAACCACAGAGTTTAGTCGGTTTTGCTGGGCGTCGTGTCATTGAAAATACGGTTCGTGAAAGCTTGCCTGAGGGGTTCCAAAAGGCAGAATTCCTATTGGAGCATGGATTTGTGGATGCTATTGTCAAAAGAAGAGACTTACCAGATACGATTGCTAGTCTAGTCAGATTGCACGGAGGGGGTCCCAGATGAATATTGCAAAAATAGTCAGAGAAGCGCGTGAGCAGAGTCGCTTGACAACTTTGGACTTTGCGACAGGCATTTTTGATGAATTTATCCAATTACATGGTGACCGTTCTTTTCGTGATGATGGTGCAGTTGTTGGTGGTATCGGCTGGCTTGGAGATCAAGCTGTAACAGTGGTTGGTATCCAAAAAGGCAAGAGTTTACAAGATAACCTCAAGCGGAATTTTGGTCAACCGCATCCAGAAGGCTACCGCAAGGCCCTACGGTTGATGAAACAGGCTGAAAAATTTGGCCGTCCAGTTGTGACCTTTATCAATACAGCAGGTGCCTATCCTGGTGTGGGAGCGGAAGAACGTGGACAGGGAGAAGCCATTGCTCGCAATCTCATGGAAATGAGTGATCTGAGAGTTCCTATTATCGCTATCATTATCGGTGAAGGTGGTTCAGGTGGTGCTCTGGCTCTAGCAGTCGCAGACCGTGTTTGGATGCTGGAAAATTCTATCTATGCTATTCTCAGCCCAGAAGGCTTTGCTTCCATTTTATGGAAGGACGGCAGTCGTGCCATGGAAGCAGCAGAACTGATGAAAATCACTTCACATGAGCTGCTAGAAATGGACGTGGTGGATAAGGTGATTTCTGAAGCAGGACTTTCTAGTAAAGAACTGATTAAGAGTGTAAAGAAAGAACTCCAAACGGAGCTAGCCCTACTTTCAAAAAAAACGTTAGAAGAGTTGTTGGAAGAGCGTTACCAACGATTTAGAAAATACTAATACAAAAACTAGAACTGGCAGTCAGTTCTAGTTTTTTGAGGTTCTTACTCTGTGCAGAGGGGAAAGTCAAAAGGTGCTTGGAAGACCAAACACCTTTTCGATTATTCATTTTCTTCTGTCACAAATTGACTAAGCAGTCCGTTGATAAAACGGGCTGATTTTTGATCTGAAAAATTCTTAGCGAGTTCAATGGCTTCATTGACTGCTACAAGCTGAGGTGTATCAAATGATGTAATTTCAAAGATACCCAAGCGTAGTAAGTTTTTTTCGACCAAGGTCAAGCGTTCAACTGTCCAGCCTGACTTGAGGTGCTGGTTGATTTGTTTATCCAACTCTTCTTTTTGAGCTTGGATACCAGAAACCAAGTTTAGAAGAAAGGCAGGGATTTGCACATCTGCATCTTCACGGTCATGCGTGTAGGCAAAGTGACAAGCTGTTTCCATATCTGTGTCGAATTCAAGGCTCATAAGAGCTTGAAAAGCGCATTTACGAAGTTCGCGTCTAGATTCTAATAATGGACTAGTCATTGAGGAAGTCCTCGTTAAATAGATCTTTCAACTCAGGTTTTGGTGTTTTATCTGGAACGATTCCTGCAACATGGATGTTAACAGCAGAAAGTTCCACATCAGCCATATCACGGACAGCATCTTTAACTGCTTTTTGAATAGCAAGAGCAACTTTAGGTACTTTCACACCGTACTCAAGATAGAGATAGATGTCAGCAGTTAGCTCTTCGTTGCTTTCTTTTAAGTAGACACCACGACCAAGAGAGAGTTTTGATAGGGTATCAGATACGGATTTATTTGAAAATGAGTGGACACCTTCAACTTTAGCAGTTGCGATAGCAATGATTTTTTCAAGTACACGTGGAGCGATAACGATTTCGCCAAATTGTTCTTCAATTCCCATAGAATGACCTCTTTCTAGAGATTAGGCACGAGAAACGTAAGTTCCTTCTGCAGTGTTGATGATCAATTTTTGTCCAGCTTCGATGAAGTCAGGAACGTTGACAACAAGTCCAGTTTCCATAGTTGCTGGTTTACCAGAACCTGTAACAGTAGCACCTTTGATAGATGGTTGTGTTTCAGCAACTGTTAATTCAACAGTAGTTGGTACAGTTACACCGATTACTTCAGTTCCGTAGAATTGGATTTTCACATCAGAGTTTTCAAGGATGTAAAGCAATTCATTTTCAACGTTTACGACTGGGATTTCGTATTGGTCGTAAGTTTCAGTATTCATGAAGTAGGCAGTTTCATCCATTTTGTACAAGTATTGAGCTGGAACAGTCTCGATAATAGCTTGTTCGAATTTTTCTTCTGGACGGTAGCTTGTGTCAAATGTAGAACCAGTACGGACATCACGCAATTTCATACGCATGATTGTGTTCCCTTTACCTGGTTTGTGGTGGCTAGCTTCCAAAACGCGGATCAATTTTCCGTCTGCAGTTTCAAATGTCATACCAGCTTTCAATTTGCTTGCTTCAATCATGTTTTTACCTCTTTAATAAATATTATTACTCTTCATTTTACCATAAAATCTTCTGGAAATAAAGCCAAAATAGTTATTGGGATTTGTTAGGAGCGAAAAAAACCAACCTTAGGGCTGGTTTCTTTTACATATTAATCTTCTTTCAACTTCGCCAATTCTTGGGCAAGGAGTTTAAGGGCGACTTGTGGGTTGGCTTGGCCTTTGGTTGCTTTCATAAGGAATCCTGTAAAGGCCTTATCTGCGTTGCGTTTGCCTGACTTGAAGTCGGCAACAGCAGCTTCGTTATCCGCAAAGACTTGGTGGATAATTGGAATCAAGACAGCTGGATCTGAGATTTGAACCATACCTGCTTTCTCAACGTATTCACGCGCACCACCACCATTTTTAGCTAGGTGGACAAAGACTTTCTTGGCAATCTTAGAAGAGATAGTGCCATCTTCGATGATGGCAATCATTTCAACCAAGTTTTCTGGTGTCAATTCGATTTGTTCGAGAGTTTTGCCTTCAGCGTTCAAGAATTGAGCGACTTCCCCTTGGAGCCAGTTAGAGACTTGCTTAGCATCGCCACCGAGGGCGACAGCTTTTTCAAAGAAGTCAGAAGTGACTTTGTTAGCAGTCAACTGTTTAGCATCGTAGTCTGACAAGCCAAGGTCAGCCACGTAACGCGCACGTCGTTCTTTTGGAAACTCTGGCAATTCAGTACGCATTTCCTCAATCCACTCGTCTGAGATTTCAAAGAGGGGTAGGTCTGGTTCTGGGAAGTAGCGGTAGTCTGCAGCTCCTTCCTTAACACGCATGAGGATGGTTGCTTTGTTAGCTTCATCATAACGGCGTGTTTCTTGGCGGATTTGCCCCCCTGAGCGAAGGATTTCAGCTTGACGTTGGACTTCGTATTCAAGACCTTTGCGAACATTTGAGAAGGAGTTGAGGTTCTTCAACTCTGTCTTGGTACCGAATTTTTCTTGACCATACGGACGAAGAGAGATATTGGCATCCACACGCATAGAACCCTCTTCCATCTTAACGTCAGAAATGCCAGCGTACTGGATAACTTCCTTGAGGGCTGTTAGATAAGCGTAGGCTTCCTCTGGGGAACGCATGTCGGCTTCAGATACAATCTCAATCAAGGGTACCCCTTGGCGGTTGAGGTCAACGTAAGAGTAGCCATCTGTACCGTGGGTGTTTTTACCAGCGTCTTCCTCTAGGTGGGCACGTTCGATACCGATTTTCTTAGTCGTACCGTCTTCAAGCTCCACTTCAATCCAACCGTTATAACCGATTGGCTCATCAAACTGAGAAATTTGGTAGGCCTTTGGATTATCAGGGTAGAAGTAGTTTTTGCGGTCAAAGTGCATCTTTTTATGGATGTCCATGTTGAGGGCAAGAGCAGCCTTGATACCGGCATCGACAACACCTTTGTTGAGAACCGGCAGAACTCCTGGGAAAGACCAGTCAATCACGTTAGTGTTGGCGTTTTGGTCATTTCCAAAGTGGGCAGAAGTAGGTGAGAAGATTTTTGAATTGGTGTTGAGCTCTACGTGGACTTCAAGTCCGATGACTGTTTCAAAGTTCATTAGTTGTCACCTCCAAAAATCACGGGTTGTTGTTTGTGGTAGTCTGTTGTTGCTTCAAAGGCAGCAGCAGCTTGGTAAATGGTTTCCTCAGAGTACTTAGGACCAATCAGTTGTAGACCAACAGGTAGTCCTTGAGAAAATCCAGCAGGAATCGAAATCCCTGGAAGACCTGCCAAGTTGACTGGTATTGTCAAAAGGTCAGCCAAGTACATGGCAACTGGGTCATGGTTGAGAGAATCCAAGTCATAGGCAACACTTGGAGCAGTTGGACCCAAAATCAAATCGTAATCCGCAAAGACTTTTTCAAAATCTTGGATGATGAGGGTACGGACCTGACCAGCTTTCTTGTAGTAAGCATCGTAGTAACCTGATGAAAGGCTGAAAGTACCTAGCATGATACGGCGCTTCACTTCTTCACCAAAACCTTGGCTACGGCTGTTTACATAGATTTCATCAAGGTTGGTTGCATCTTCTGCGCGGTAGCCATAACGGATACCGTCAAAACGTTGCAAGTTTGATGAAGCTTCTGATGAAGCGATGATGTAGTAAACGGCAACACCGTATTTAGAGTGAGGCAGGCTGACTTCTTCGACGATAGCACCCAATTTTTCAAAGTGCTTGGCCGCGTTCAAGATTGTTTCCTTAACTTCTGGGTCAATCCCTTCACCAAGATATTCTTTAGGTAAAGCGATTTTCATTCCCTTGATGTCTTGACCGATTTTTGAAGTAAAGTCGGCAATGCGGACAGGGGCAGAGGTAGAATCTTTGGCATCTTCGCTGGCAATAGCGTTGAGCAAGAGAGCATTTTCTTTAACAGTAGGAGCAAAAGGTCCAATCTGGTCTAATGAGCTACCGAAGGCAATGAGACCGAAACGAGAAACTGTTCCGTAGGTTGGTTTGAGACCAACAATCCCGTTGAAGGCAGCAGGTTGGCGGATAGAACCACCAGTATCAGAACCAAGTGACAAGCGGACTTGTCCTGAGGCTACAGCTGCGGCCGAACCACTTGATGATCCACCAGGAACCTTGCTGTGGTCCCAAGCATTTTTAGTTGCTCCGTAGTGAGAAGTCTCACCTGAACCACCCATGGCAAATTCGTCCATGTTGGTTTTCCCTACGACAATCATGCCTTTAGCCTTTGCATTGGCAACGGCTGTCGCATCAAAGATTGGCTCATAGTTGTAGAGCATTTTTGAGGCGGCAGTTGTGAGAATACCATCTGTAGAGATATTATCTTTAACTGCAAGTGGAATTCCTGAAAGGACATTATCAGCATCGATTCCAGCTTCATCAATGGCTTTAGCTTGAGCAAGAGCTTGCTCCTCAGCGATGGTGACAAAAGCGTTGATAGCTGTCTCGCGAGACTTGATATCTTCAAGCGTAGCTTGTGCCAATTCCGTTGCTGAAATTTCCTTAGAAACAAGGAGATTGTGCAAGTCTTCAATGGTTTTGTTATTAAAAGTCATTAGGCATCTCCTCCATCGTCTAGGATAGCTGGTACCTTGATATAGTAGTTGTCTTTTTCAGGTACGTTTTTAAACAAGCGATCACGGTCTGTTCCTTCTTCGGCTACATCAGGGCGGAGTACAGTCTTGCGGTCAGCCATAGTCGTAGTAGGTGCGACACCAGTTGTGTCAACTTCGGCCAGTAACTCAACCATGTCAACAATCTTAGACAAGGTAGTCGCAAAGGCAGCAGTTTCTTCTTCAGAGAATCTTAATTTTGAAAGATTGGCAACGTGTGTTACCTCTTCTTGCGTAATTTTCATCTTGCATCCTTTCGTGAAATGATGATTTTTAGTCTGTTCTATTTTACCATATTTTCCTATAAATAAGGGAGGGATAAGTGAAAAGAAATAGAAATTGAAAAAAATGCTAAAATCCGATATAATGGAGTGTTGAAAGGAATGGTAAAATCCAATGTAAAAATCATTCTTAGCTATCGAAACAAGGAAAATAGAGAATCTAAAGAAAGAGAACTTATGAATATTCAAGAAGAAATTAAGAAACGTCGTACCTTTGCCATCATCTCCCACCCGGACGCGGGGAAAACAACCATAACGGAGCAGTTGCTCTACTTTGGGGGTGAGATTCGTGAGGCTGGTACCGTAAAAGGAAAGAAAACAGGGACTTTTGCCAAGTCTGACTGGATGGATATCGAGAAGCAACGTGGGATTTCGGTGACTTCATCTGTTATGCGGTTTGATTACGATGGCAAGCGCGTCAACATCCTAGACACCCCAGGGCACGAGGACTTTTCAGAAGATACCTATCGTACCTTGATGGCGGTGGATGCTGCGGTCATGGTTGTGGACTCTGCCAAGGGTATCGAGGCGCAAACCAAGAAATTGTTTGAGGTTGTGAAACACCGTGGCATTCCAGTCTTTACCTTTATGAACAAGCTGGACCGTGACGGTCGTGAGCCACTGGACCTCTTGCAAGAATTGGAAGAAGTATTGGGCATTGCGAGCTATCCGATGAACTGGCCAATCGGGATGGGGAAAGCTTTTGAAGGCTTGTATGACCTCTATAATCAACGCTTGGAGCTCTACAAGGGGGATGAGCGTTTTGCTAGTTTAGAAGATGGGGATAAGCTTTTTGGTAGCAATCCTTTCTACGAGCAAGTCAAAGATGATATTGAACTTTTAAATGAAGCTGGAAATGAGTTTTCAGAGGAAGCTATCCTTGCTGGAGAATTGACACCTGTCTTCTTTGGTTCAGCTTTGACAAACTTTGGTGTGCAGACCTTCCTTGAGACCTTCCTCAAGTTTGCTCCAGAACCACATGGACACAAGAAAACAGACGGTGAAGTTGTGGATCCGTACGACAAGGATTTCTCAGGATTTGTCTTTAAAATCCAAGCCAACATGGACCCTCGTCACCGTGACCGTATTGCCTTTGTCCGTATCGTATCAGGCGAATTTGAGCGTGGTATGAGTGTCAACCTGCCTCGTACTGGTAAGGGAGCTAAGCTGTCAAATGTTACTCAGTTTATGGCGGAAAGTCGTGAGAATGTGACTAATGCCGTAGCAGGTGATATTATCGGTGTTTACGATACAGGTACTTATCAAGTTGGAGATACCTTGACAGTTGGTAAAAACAAATTTGAATTTGAACCACTGCCAACCTTTACACCTGAGATTTTCATGAAAGTTTCTGCTAAAAACGTCATGAAACAAAAATCCTTCCACAAGGGGATTGAGCAATTGGTGCAAGAAGGTGCTATTCAGCTTTATAAGAATTACCAAACAGGCGAGTACATGCTGGGAGCGGTAGGTCAACTCCAGTTTGAAGTCTTTAAGCACCGTATGGAAGGAGAGTACAATGCGGAAGTGGTTATGAGTCCAATGGGTAAAAAGACTGTTCGTTGGATCAAGCCTGAGGACTTGGATGAACGGATGTCATCAAGTCGCAATATCTTGGCTAAAGACCGTTTTGACCAACCAGTCTTTCTCTTTGAAAATGACTTTGCCCTCCGCTGGTTTGCGGACAAGTATCCAGACGTAGAGTTAGAGGAGAAGATGTAGATCGCCAAAGTTACTTGATTGTGTAACAATCTAAGTAACTAACGCCAAGTTTCTATGGAACTTGGCTAGGCGCTCCACTAGTAAAGTTTTACGAATAATATCGATTCGTAAAACTTTACGTCGTAACAGTTAGCAAGCGGTAACTGCCTCACTAACTACGTTTGGCAAATAGGATCGATTTGTAAAACTCCGTGTCGTAATGTAAAAAATAGCCTTACCTAAACGCTTCACTAGGCAAAGTCCACGAATGGTATAGATTCGTAAAACTTTCCGTCGTAACTGGTAGTGAGTGGTCTAGCTAACTGCTTTACTAACTACGTTTGGCAAATGGAATCGATTTGCCAAGCCCCGTGTCGTGGTGTAAAAAATAGCCTTATCTAAACGCTTTGCCGTCATAATGGAAAGTAAGCTCCCCAAACATATGATGGGAATAAAAAAGAAATGAGATAGAGAATGAAAGAAGAGAAAAAAGCGATTGTCTTAGGCGCAGGTAATGCTCAGTATGAATAAAGTTGAAACAACAATAAAGTCCCTGTGTGTTCATTATGATAATCGGAAGTTTTATATTTTTAATGATGATCTTCCGATTGACAGTAGTGTTCTGAAAGATTATCGTTTGCCCTTTGAGGGACTTTCTTACGCTACCTTCTTTAGGTATTTTATTCCAAAGTATGTAAGTGAGGTTCGTGTACTGTATTTAGACTTGGATATTATAGTTAGAAAACTGATAGATGAGCTGTGGTACTTATACTTAACAGCCGTCTCCTGAGTAGTAGTTAGAGATGATTTTTATACACCTATTTTCAATGCTGGTTTTTTGTTAATCAACAATGACATGTGAAGAGCAGAAAATGTCACGTAAGATCTGATTTTAGACACAAATAAAAAATCTTCCAATTCTCTGTTTCCGTGTCTGAAGACTTCTTTTCCTTTCTGTTGATAGGCTAGTAGCAGACGATTGATTTGTCTTTCAGAAAGATTGAGTTCGACACAGGCTCGTTTCTTTGTTTTCTTTCCTTGGGCTATAGCTTTTATCACAAGATATTTTTTCGTTTCATTCATATTCAGTTGGATCTTTTTCATATGACTATTCTACCAAATGGGACATTTTCACGTTCGATTTACTAAAGACATTATCACATTCTAATCACAAATAGGTAAATTCCCAAACTAACTTCCACTGCTAATCCAAGTGGAAGTTAGTCTGATAAAAATCGTAAAAACCAGTGGAAA